>JBLHHI010000138.1:0-7804 GCA_047614125.1 Bacteroidia bacterium
TTGCTTAACCTCCATCATCATAGCATTTAGGGTGGCATCGAAGGTGTTTTTGTCCATTTCAAACTTCAGTCGCGCTTGAGAAATCTTCGATTGCTTGTAAAATCCATCAAAAATGGGAATGTTTAAATTGAAGCTGTACATGCTTCCGGGGTTCCATATGTTGCCCAACTCATTAAAAGGGGCGCTCGAAGCAAAGCTGTTTTGTTGGTAATTGGCATTGAGCGTCAAGCTTGGGTAGTATCCAACTTTATAGCGCTTTATATTTAAGCTATCCAACAAGAGTTGTTGATTGAGCAATTGATATTCGGTTCGGTTCTTTGCGTTAAATTCATCCATCAATCGAGGTTGCAACAAAGATTCATCGATTCTACCGGTAAGTTCAATGGCAGTGTTTACATCCATACCCATAACAACCTTCAGCACGTAGTTCATGATTTGTTGTTGATAGCTCAAATTGTTTATTTGAGTTTGTATGTTGGAAATGGCCAACGACAACCGATCAACATCCAACTGCTCGGCAAACCCAGATTTCAGCAAGGCCTTCGTTTCGGCTTGTGTCTTTTCTAGAATGGTCAAATTGTCTTTAAGCAAGTTGAAATTTTGTTTGGTTATGAGCGAACCGTAATATGCCTTTTTAATTTTCTCCACCAGCTCAACTTCGGTATTGGCCTTGATGAGTTCAGACAAATGAACATAATGTTTAGCGGATCTTAAGCCCATAAAATACGTTCCATCAAAAACAAGCTGGCTCAAGTTTACCGACCCGGTAAGCGAACTTGGCGCACCAAATTGCACGGTTTGAGGCTGTCCAACCCGAAACTTATCCGGCGTTAGTACACCTTCATTAATTAAAACCGAGTAAACGGTTGGTGAAATAAAATCGGGCAACTGCGTGGAGGCAATGGTAAGATTGTGTGTAAAGTTGGCGCTGGCCGTTACTTGCGGTAAGCCGGATGCAATAACACTTTTAACTTCTTGTTTGCTGTTTTCAATTCCGAGCTCGGCGTTCACCAAGTCGGCGTTGTTTGCCTTCGCGTACGCAATCGCTTCATTCAGCGATAATAACACGGTGTTTTGGCTATAAACAAGAGCTGCAGAAAAAATCAGCAAGGAAGCCAAGAGGCAAAGTTTTTTCATTCTTAATGTTGTTTTATGGATGGATGTATTTTTGTACGTCATTTGTGCGAACGTTTACGTTGGGTATTTAATTTGTTTGAACTCATGCAGCTCAGCGCGGCCCTGATCTGTTAAAAGGGCATGGAGATGGTAGTCCATCAACTGCATCGCAATGTTTATATACGGTTGTTTCGACAGTGGAAAAACATCGGGGTTAATCGACGCCTCAACCAACTCTATGTAAAACTTTGCTATAACATCCGAATCTATTTCTGGCCGGTACAAGCCCGACTTTTGGCCCAATTGGATGTTGGTTTTAACCTGATCTACTATATATACTTCCTTGTGTGCGATAAACAATTTCCAGCTGCTCGGATAGTATTTGCGCAGATCGAATAAGGTGCTGGGGTTAATTTCCTGATAATTTTGTGAGAGATGTTGTGCTAATTTTAGTAATTGTTCAATGGCATTGTGCGTGCTCGACATCATGAGCCCGCACTGCTTTTGATCGCAATCGAAATGATATCCAACGCTTTCATTAACCAGTTCTCTTTTGTCTTTGAAATAAGTATAGAGTGTTTTTTTGCTCATGCCCAGTTCAGAAGAAATGTTATCCATGCTCACGCTTTTAATGCCAAAGCGCATGAACATGTTGAGCGAAGACGAAATTATTTGAAGCCGTGTATCCATTTTAATCGGCGGCAAAAGTAATCGGAAACTTTTGGTCAGCCTAAAGTTTTCAAAGTTTTTTCGTGGGATATTTCAATGGTTCCATCGACAAGTCAATTTTCGTAAAGGGGTCACTTTATGGCGGGTGAATAATTCTCGCAACTCAAATGATTAAATGTACTTTTGCCGCTGGATGCAAAATCAAAGTCCATACATCGTAGGAATTGCTGGCGGAAGTGCCTCTGGCAAGACCACCTTTATCAATGAGTTGACTAAGATTTACTCGGAAGATTCGATCTGTGTAATTTCACAAGATCATTATTACAAACCACTGTCTGAGCAAGTGGTTGATTCGAATGGAGAGGTTAATTTTGATTTACCACAAGGCATTGATTTTGACCGGTTGGTGAAAGACGTGAAGAAATTAAAAAAGGGAAAGCGTGTTTCCATTGTTGAATACACCTTTAACAATCCGGATATTTTCCCTAAACAAATCAACTTTTACGCGGCGCCTATCATCATTATAGAGGGCTTGTTCATATTTGCAGATTCCAACCTCGACAAGCTTTTTGATTTAAAGCTGTACATCGATGCTGAGCCTGAAATTATGCTTAAACGCCGCATTAAACGCGATTCGAAAGAGCGTGGAATGACCGAAGCGCAGATCATCTATCAATGGGAAGAGCACGTAATGCCAGCGTATACAAGCTTTTTACTTCCGTATAAAAGTTCGGTAGATATGGTAATTGTAAACAACAGCCATTTCAAAAACAGCTTCGAGGTATTACTTCACCATTTTGATCGCAAACTCGTAAAATAATCGTCCAAAATGTGAGGCCGCAACTGCCTTAAAATAAGCCGTCGAATATCTCTATTTGACATTGGACAATTAAAAAAATCAACTACTTTTGCGGACTTTGAAAAAAAGAAACAAGAAGATTTTATTTTTTGATAATTTAGAATGAAAAACAAAGGATTTGTAAAGGTTTTAGTCGCCATTTTAGGGCTGGTTTGTTTATATCAACTGGCGTTTACTCCGGTTACGCGTCGGGCTGAAAGCAAGATTAAAGCTCAGGCAGAAGAAATTGCGAAGAAGACGGGTCGTTCTTTTCACGATGTAAATAAAGAGTTATTGGATTCGCTTCGAGGAGAAGTAATTTACTCTTGGGGCATTGCTGAATGGACCTACCAAGAATGTAAAGAACAGGAGATTAACCTTGGTCTTGACCTTCAAGGAGGTATGAACGTAACCTTGGAAGTATCTATTCCGGACATGGTTAAATCATTGGCGGGCCCAGAGAATGATCCAAAGTACACACAAGCAATGAACAGAGCGATGGCTGAATATACGGGCCGTCAGAACTTCATTGACTTATTCGCATCAAAATATGCAGAGCTCGATGGAAGTGGTCAAGGACTTGCGCGAATCTTTTACGAGAACAGTCGGAAAGAGGCTTTGCCAAATCAATTTAACTCAACCGATAAGGAAATCATCAAATGGATGAAAGAAGAGGCCGATGGTGCTTTTGGTAGAACGTTCGACATTATAAAAACGCGGATTGACCTATTTGGTGCAACCCAGCCAAATGTTCAGAAGTTGGAAAACGGAAGAATCTTGGTTGAATTGCCAGGGGCTGACGATCCAAAGAGAATTGAAGACATCCTTCAAACTTCGGCAAAGCTCGATTTTTGGGATTGTTATATGAACTACGATGCCTTCCAGTTTTTAGTAGAAGCTGACAAAGTATTAGGCGCTCGTTTAAAGTTGGAAGCCGATGAAAAGAGTGGTGTAGATACCACAACAGCCCCTGCTGCGGCTGCGGTTACTCCTGCAATTACACCGGCAGTAACACCAGTTGTTACGAACGATACGGGTGTTTCTTCAGCTCCACAGGCTGTAGGTGATACTGGTATTGCCAGCATTGATTCAAATAAAAGTGATACCGCATCAAAAGATCAATTGTCTTTTGAGCAGAGCTTAATAGAAAACCCATTCACCACGCGCATTTATCCTTATGTAGATGATCAAAAGAACTTCGTTCCATCGGCCATTGTTGGCTACGTGGAAAAGAAGAACATGGCGTTTTTCGACAAATACTTAAATGATCCTGAGATTCGTGGATCTGTAATTCCAGCAGATGTAACCTTTAAATGGAGTTTTAAACCCATGGATGATGCGGGTAATGTGTACTTTTTATATGCATTGCGCGGCGAAAAACCCATTTTGGATGGAAGTGTTGTTGTTAACGCAAGGCCAACCTTAGAAGTTAATGGAGAGTACAAGGTTTCGATGACCATGAACAACCAAGGTGCCATGGAGTGGAAACAAATCACAGAAGTTGCTTCCAGCAAAAAACCTCAAGGTTCTATTGCCATTGTGTTAGACGATGCAGTTTACAGTGCACCAACGGTAAATTCGGTTATTCCAAATGGCCAATCTTCGATCGAAGGTAATTACAGCTTAGAAAGCGCATCCGATCTTAGTAACATATTAAAAGCAGGTAGAATGGATTTTCCAGCCAACATCGTAGAATCTACGGTTGTTGGGCCAAGTTTGGGCAAGGCTGCCATTAGAGCAGGATTAATTTCGCTCTTAGTTGGATTTTTTGCGGTAATCTTATTCATGATGGCCTACTATGCCAAGGCAGGTATTTATGCGGTCATTGCATTGCTGGCTAACATGTTCTTTATACTTGGCGTGTTGGGCGGACTGAAAGCAGCCTTAACCCTTCCGGGTATGGCTGGTTTAGTATTAACCATTGGTATGGCAGTTGATGCCAACGTACTGATTTTTGAGCGAATAAAGGAAGAACTTGCCACCGGAAAAGGATTTAAAGCCTCGATTAAACAGGGGTATCAAGCGGCGTATTCATCCATTATTGATGCGAACGTTACAACGCTCATTGCGGCCATTATTCTTTATGTATTAGGAAAAGGACCTGTAGCTGGTTTCGGTATCATTCTATTAATTGGTATCTTATCTTCATTGTTTACATCCATTGCTTTAACTCGTTTGTTTGTAGAACGTGATATTGCGAAAGGAAACGAAACATCTTTTGCAAGCAACTTTAGCAAAAAAATATTCAACAACTTCAATTACAACTTCATCGGGAATAGAAAGAAGTTTTACATAATATCTTCAATCATCATTTTGGGAGGCATGGTTTCTTTATTTACCAAAGGCCTAAGTACTGGAGTTGATTTTAGAGGCGGTTGGTCGTACGTGACGCAAATTGACGGAGCTTCCAATACTGAAGACATTCGGAAAGCCATTGATGCAGAAATGGCGAAAGATAAAACGCATGAAATTAGCACGGTTGAAGTTAAAACCTACGGTGCAGATGGCATGTATAAAATCACCACAGCATATCGCATTACGGATACCAGCAAGGTGGTTAGTACCGAAGTTAAAAATACAATCTTAAACGGCTTAGCTAAGTACAATGTGAACGATTCGACCACCATTTTGGCGGAGAGCAAGGTTGGACCAACCATCGCCGAAGACATTAAGGTGAATTCGAGCTTGGCGGTTATTCTTTCGCTCATTGGCATGTTCTTATACATTGTTATTCGATTTAGAAAATGGGGCTATGGCTTAGGAGCTACTGTTGCACTCTTCCACGATGTAATGATTGTATTCTCCATTTATTCGATTTTCTACGGCATCCTTCCGTTTACCATGGATATTGATCAAGCGTTTATTGCGGCCATTTTAACCGTGGTGGGTTATTCCATTAACGATACTGTGGTAGTATTTGACCGGGTTCGGGAGTTCTTAGGAAGTCATAAATACGAAGAGAATACATCAGGTGTAATTAACGACGCGATAAACCAAACCTTAAGCAGAACCTTAGTTACCTCGTTAACCACGCTGTTAGTGGTGTTGGTATTGTTTTTGTTTGGAGGTGAAGGCTTGAAAGGATTTACCTTTGCGCTTCTAATCGGAGTTGCTGTCGGAACCTATTCTTCCATCTGCATTGCCACACCAATTGTGGTTGACTTTATGCAGAAAAAGAAGCAGTAAAAATATCGATCATAAATGATCATTAAAGCCCTGGCTATTGGTCGGGGCTTTTTTTATAAGTTGAAGTTTAGGCTGAAGTTGATTCAAGAATAATTATGCCCTCGCTTGGCTCCAGCCCATAGCCGTTAACTTAAATATTATAATCAATTGACTATGAATATGTTAGGTATGGACACAACTCCCCATTTGGGAGTTTGAGTTTCGTTTCCCATATTTACCGTATTTTTTTGTTGAAAAAGGCGGTTTATAAACATAAACCTTCCTGTTTCGCCTTACTACTTGGGTTCTATACAAATCTGAATTTGAAAAGATTAATCGAACTCAGGTTAAAAAGCTTTTACCACAGCCCGTAGATCCGGTGATAATAAGGTTTTCACTTCTGTCTATAAAGGCACAGTCTGCCAAAGAACTTAACGTTTCTTTAGACAAGTTTCGTTCTGCACCACATAGCACATCATTGATGGACGCTTGATAACGGAACTTAGCCGCTTTAATGGCCGTTTGTGTTTTTCGGTGACTTCGGTACAGGTGTTCTGCCTCGATGAGCTGAGCCAGCAGTATATCCGGGGTGGGTGCTTTGCCTAAATATTTGTTGTATAAGCCCTTGACATGCAGACCCTATTCGAAGACCTTCCTGCTAAAAATAGTCTTTACTCCAACGGCTGTAATACTGGTGTTTGGGGTGTAGGTGCATCGTATTTGTGGAGTACCGGTGTTGAGACACTGTGCGCTGATGGATGGCAATGCGCTCATAGTTTAAGAACACTTCTACTGCATTTGACGTGTAGCCAATGGAGATGGTTTTTCCAACGTATTGGTAGGGTACAGAGTAATGGTGTTTATCCTCCGATAAAAGCACGTGGCAATTGGGATGTACCTTGGCTTGTTGATACTTCTTTAGTTCAAAAGCCCCGTTGGGCAAGGGCGACAAACACACTTGCTCATTTGCCTCAAATTGCTGCTATATGTTAAAGGATCTTCCTTGAAAATTCATCGCATTATGCCGCTCAACTAATGGTTTAATAGCCTTGTTTAAATCCCTAAGATCATGAAAAATCGTATCGTGTAAAGGCGCGTAAACGCGGGTATATAAAATGTTTACCGCTGATTCTACCAGTGCCTTGTCTTTGGGTTTTCTAGCCCGTGTAGGCAAAACGGTGGTTTGGTAGTGTTCCGCAAAATCATACATGCTCTTGTTAAGCTCTGGATCATACTTACTGGCCTTGTTTACCGCAGGCTTTAAATTGTCTGTCACGATGGCCTGAGGAACTCCGCCAATAGACTCAAGGCAGCGGCTTAAGCAGCCTAAAAAGTCTTCACTCTTCTGACTGTAACAAGCCCGGGCATAGGTTAATCCACTGCAAGGCTATATGCCCACAAAAAACTCAACGGCAATATGCTCTCCTGTGTCTGGGTCGGTTAAAAAAAGCTTCTTACCAGCATAATCAACCATCAACTTGTCGCCCGCTTTGTGCTCCAAAACCATGCTGATTTGCTGGCTTTTTAGATAGCGCCCAAAATGGTCACAAAACTGTGAGTACTGAACTCCCTCGGGATATAGACCTTTGTATCGCTCCCATAAAAACAACTTAGTTACACCAACCTTTTGCAACTCCTGCTCATATTTTGGAAACAAGCCATACAACTCTTGATGAGTGGGCTTGTCGGTGGAAGGTGGAAGCACCAAAGAATACAATTCCTTGTCGCTCAACTTTAATAACCCCTTATACCCTAATGGGTGGTGATCAAAGAAAAATGCATATTTACCAATGGTCTTTCGCGAGGTTCTTAATGTTCTGCTTACCGCTCGTTTACTTTTGCCCTGGTCGAGCAGTCGGAGGATTTTTCTGAGTTTATTCATCGTAACTATTTTGTTCGCCATTTTGAAGCTTTTTTATCACTCCAAACATGGTACAAAATCAGCCAGATTGGTGGCCCCCTTTCAGCCGGAACAGGTGGCCCCCTTTACTCCGGAATAGGTGGTATACTTTGCTC
>JBLHHI010000139.1:0-7743 GCA_047614125.1 Bacteroidia bacterium
AAATTTTAAAATATTCATATCGCTTTATTTGAAAGCAAGAATACCCACCACTACTGCAGCCTATCTGCATTTTTAGTTATAGTGGTATGTTTGTGCACAAGCGAATAAGTTATTGTAGATTCGACAAATTGAATCTTCTAAGTAGTGTATTAAATGGCAAGACCTTTACCGAATGTTTTAAAATGTACTGCCGAATATTGCGTAACGTCAACAATAGCGTGTTGTTTGAACTTAAATCAACGTATTAGAATATCTCTTATCGTTGTATTCATTGGAATTTCAATAGTTGGCTCAAGCCAAAATCTGGATGGACTCGCAAAACGAGATCCTCTCGTGTTAAGCGGAGGCATTTCTTCAGGTACTTCTTTCTATTCAGCCAATGGTCGAGAAGATCGTCGTAACCCGTTCGCCTATTTTTTGAATGTTGCACCAACATTATCGGTTTATGGTTTCGACTTACCATTTAGTTTTACCTACCGTGATCAAAAAGGCAGTTTCTCCAAGCCGTTTCAAAGATTCGACTTCAATCCATCATATAAATGGGTGAAGTTAGGAATTGGTAATACGAGCTTAGACTTAAGTCCATACACTATGTCGGGACAGTACTATAAAGGCTTTAGTGTAGAGTTGACGCCAAAAAAATGGAAGATAAAAGGAGGGGCCGGTAATTTAGAGAACCCACTTGCCCAGATAGATTCAGTGGTAGCAGGGACCATCATTCTGCCCACTTATAAAAGGAAGACCTTTGCTGGATCGGTCGGTTATGGTGGAACAGAGAAGTTCATCAACCTTATCTATTTCAAAGCAAAAGATGATATCACAGCGACGGATTTAACGACAATTGATCGAGCCAAATTGAATCCGGAAGAAAACGTTGTGATTGGACTTGGATTCGGACTTCCATTGTTCAAAGTATTAACGTTAAAAGCCAATTTAGCGGGAAGTGTATACAGCAATAATCAAGAATCAGTTAAAGAGTTTTCATCTGAAGACGAAAAGCAATTGGTTACATCCTTTAAAGACTTGTTTAACTACAACATATCATCTAAAGTCCAATTCGCAGGGGATGCATCTCTAAATCTTAAAATAAAGAAGTTCGGAATGGGACTACAGTTTAAGCGTGTTGACCCTTTTTATAAAAGCCTCGGAACCTATTACTTCTTGGAGGATTACCAGAATATCACTGTGAACATGAACTTTGGATTATTCAAAAACAAGCTTCGGTTTAATGGCTCTGGGGGATTACAACAAAACAATCTAAACGAGTTAAGAGAAAGCACACGAACAAGACGCATAATCAATGCTACCTTGAGTTTGGCGCCTTCTAGAAAATTCAATACTACGTTCCGAGCATCTAATTTTGTAAGCGACAGAACACCTGTCTTAACAACCTTAAATGATAGTTTGAAATTTACCCAAACAAGTGAAACGTATAGCATTATTCCAGTTTTAATCCTGAAAGGAAAAGACAAGACCAAGACCTTTAGTGCGATGGTGAATTATCAGAAGATGATAGACTTAGGTTTAAATCTTGAAGGTAACCAGGGCGTAGATAATTACACTGGTAATTTGTCGTTTAGAACGGCGCATAACAAAACAAAAACATCTTTGGCAACCAGTTTACTCTTTAACCAGAACGTGGTTGGACTAATGGAGAATAGAAGAATTGGAGCGAATGTATCCGGTTCTAAAGTCATCTATAAAAAACTGGTCTCGGCCAACGCCACCATAGGTTTTACCCAAAACAGTATAAATGGAGTAGGAGATGGATTAACCTTTACAACCAACATAGGTTTTCGTTACAAAATCAAAAAGAAGATATCGGTAGCGTTAAATGCAAACTTTTTGATTCGAGATTCAAATATCCAATCATATCAAGAAGTGCGAGGTACGTTTAAGGTGTCTTACCAATTCACTACTAAAAAAGACAAGAAGAAATGATGACTAGATTAATTAAAGTTGTTTTAGCCATCTTGTTGGTATTTGGCTGTGCAGGGCAAACGAGGGCACAAACCTATCCGGTGCAAATCACGCTGAATTTAACCGCTCCCTATCCAACGAATTACGATGCGTACATGGACCATCTAAGCAATGGTTTTGTCCAAATCAACAATACGACGTTAAACCCGTTGGAAGTGTTTTTCAAACTCAAGTTTGAGGAAAACAATGGCCGGGTTAGTATCAACTCACCACTTGATTTGACCAGTGGTTTGACGCTGTCTCCAGGCATCAATTTTCTAACTCCTCAGGACATTGAAGACATATTTGAGAACGTTTCTGAAAATGATTTTTATACGGCAGGCCTTACAGCCGATCAACGTCAGGCCATGATTATGAACAAACAACTGCCTGAAGGCAGTTACACTTTGTGTTTATATGCGTATGACGAAAGTCCAAAGTTGTTGTCTGATCCGTTTGGGATGGGTTGCACCATCTTTGATATTTATTATCCTGAAAGACCAATTATTGATCAACCGATTCAGGATGAAGCCGTAATGGCAATGGGTAGCTTCAACATTATGTGGAGCCATTTTTTAACGAACGTGGATGCCATTGCACGAACCGAGTACATTGTTAAGATCATAGATGTAACCGAGCAAGAAATCAAGAATATTCCCAATGCATTTTTAGACCCTGGTATCTCTCCGGATTTTGAAGAAAATGTGGGCGTAACAAGATCTAAATTCATTCAAGACTTTATCGACTTACCGTTGGCCCAAGACCATGTATATGCAGTGCGTATTACTGCAGTCGATCCACAAGATGAAGTGTTGTACCAGTACGGTGGACATAGTGAAATTGTGGTTTTTACGTATGGTGAAAAGGAAGACGCTAATAAATGGGCGGTTCCTAATTTAGTGAAACCCGAATACGATTCAGAGCTCGCAGTTGGCAACGACCTAAATATTCTATGGGAGCATGATGTAGAGGACGCTTCAACGCTTTCCTATTGGTTGCGAATCATTGATCAAACGGCATCCAAAGATGGATACAACATAAACTATGAGGACCTCGTTGACGGGCGGTACGAATATGCGGTCAATACATCAATAAAGTCTACGGATACAACGATTAACACATCTGGAGAAAAATGGATTGAAGGCCATGATTATTTTATCATCGTTCAGGTTACTAGTTCAGACCAAGATGTTGAATTTCTGGTAAATGGTTTAGGAGGTATGGTTTCGGTTCGATATGGTGAAACTCCTGAAAAGGAGAAGGAACCGAAGAAACCGGAAGTAACTAAAGTAAAACCGGAAAAAGACAAAAAAAGCAAACCACTTGAAGGCAATTGTGATCCAACGTTATTGGTGAAATTACCGAAATCCAAGGATAGTTTGGTAAGTGTAAAACTGGAGAACAAAAAAGACTATGCTTTTGGAAACGTAACGTTACATGTAAAATCTAATTCAGGTGATCCAGAATCTGGATATAAAGGGGATGGATATATTTCAGTTCAACTTGGCACAAGAAAGGTGAAAGTCAATGTTGAGTTTTTAGAAGTAAAAGTAAATGCCGGAGGACGTGTCATTGAAGGTCGAGGTAATGGGAAATTGGAGGATCAAGCCAAAGAACTCGGCGAGATGACTTCCATTGTACAAGGGACAACCGATTTGGATTCTGCACAAATCATGAAGTTATACACCTTAGCCAAAAACCAAGGCAAAAACGCCCGAATGGAGGCAAATAAAGAAGTTGATTTACCAGTAGGAGTAAGTAAAACCGTGGGCAATGAAACCATGACCATTGGGATTGTTGAAATGTTGTTAACCCCAGAACGCGCTACGATGGCGGCTTTGTTTAGTATTAATAACAAAACTTGGGGCAAACACATCCCATTGTTAGGTGCCGATCAAATATGTTTTACGGCGGCAGGTCCTGGTGATAATGTTCGACTGTTTTTAGCTAAGGATTTTAATATTCCGGGAACCAATGGCGACATGATTTTGAAAGCATCAAAGAATGATGGCAAAGGAAAAACGGAAGGGACATATGTCACCATGAATAGAAATGGTTTTGTGGAAGGTCAAATCTCTGCAGAATTTGGTATTTCGACGAAAGAACTTTATTCTGAAAATTTAGCTGGAGTAATCGATAACTCTACGACTGTCAAGTTATTTGTATCAGGTAGTTTCAAAGCTTCCAATGATTTTATACTTCAAGCCAAAATTTCACCATTCCAATTACCAAGCTTACCGGGCTTTGGTTTTGATTTAGAAAATGGATATTTCGACAATTCCGACATGGAAAACCCACCAAACATAAAATTTCCAGAAGGTCATCCAACGAAAGCATCTGATGTTACTTGGAAAGGGATTTGGTTTGCGAAAGCAACCGTAAGAGCACCTCGCGATTGGGGAGGGTCATCTAAAAACGAGGGTAGAACTAGCGCTAGTGTAAGTTTTATAAAAGACAATTTTGGTGTTCATTTAAAAGCGGAAATTGACAACATTTTGGATATTAAGGAAGGTGAAGTTGAGGGCTTTGCATTCTCAATAGATAATGTGACCTTACATGTACTAAATAGCAAGTTCCAAGCAGTAACGACAATTGGTAAAATTGGTCTACCCATTTTGCCAGATGGAAAGTACTTAGATTATTTAGGGTCAGTAGATCAACCAAAGGCAGATTCCGCCAACCAAAAACAACCGTTGAGCATTGTGTATACCATAACACCTGACAAAAAAGGATATGATATTGATTGGTTAAAAGCGCATATTGACTTTGATAGCTCAACTTTTTTCTTGCTAAAAAACGATGGGCATGAAAAAGGAATGGATATCCAAATGAATGGTGTGATTAGTGTTAAGGCATCTTTGACTGAAAATATGGTTGACTTACCTGGGTTGAAGTTTTCAGGTATGAAATTACAGAAAATGACCCAGAAAGACCCATCACAAGCCAAAGCGGATCCAAACAACGGTAAGTTGGTATTTACGGGTCCAGTTTTTTCATTTACGGGTGAAAAGGAGAAAGAGGGGAGTGAAGGAGGTAATGATGTCCAAACAAGTCCGGATGAAAAAGCACCAGAAGGTAAACTGACCGGATTCAATTTTGAAGTTAAAAAGTTGAAATTGGAAATGGGTGGAATGCGTGATTTTAGTTTAAGTGTGGATGCGGAGGTTGGATTAGTAAAAACGGATCCTAAAAACGCAAGTCAAGGTAAAGGTATCTCTGCAAGGGGAAAGTTTAATATTCTCGGCAGTATATCTGGAAACCAACCGAAAGACATGAGTTTTAAGTATAAGGAAATAACGGTTGATGCCTTGTCTATCCAAATTGATGTGAGCGCGATTAGACTAGATGGAAATGTTGAATTTTACAGAGGTGATGACGTGATGGGCGATGGTTTTAA
This sequence comes from Bacteroidia bacterium, assembly GCA_047614125.1. Lineage (GTDB taxonomy): Bacteria > Bacteroidota > Bacteroidia > NS11-12g > UBA9320 > JBLHHI01. The sequence goes on from JBLHHI010000139.1 coordinate 5,357, forward strand.
AGGAGACCTAAATGTAAAGACACCAATTGTTGAAGTTCAGTTAGAAGCAATTTTTGGAAATAAGCAAGATTACGAATATTGGTACGTGTATGGGAAAGTAGGGAAAGCTGAAACGGGTAAAAAACCGGGATCCCCAATTTGGCCAAAGAAAGGTACTCCAAGCATGTTAAAATTGTGGGGTTTTGGTGGTGGCGCATATTACCACATGACCGACAATGGCAAAGACGCGACAAGACGTTATACCCCAAATAAGCAAGTAGATTTAGGATTAAAGGCTTCTGTTACGTTGTCGGTAACTGAGCCGGAAGTGTTTTGGGCAGATGCTGAATTATCAGCGGAATTCGGTGATACCACGCGCATATTATTAACGGGGAATGCTTATTTTATGAAGAAAGAGATGACACCAAATGAATCTGGCAAGGTGGATGGTGTTGAAGCTATATTGGATGCCAAAGTAAATATTGCAGAAGATTACTTCGACCTCGCCTCTACGATGGATGTCCGGGTTTACCTACAGAACGGAATTTTTAAGGGGGGTATGGAAAATAAACCACAGTATACGCTTGCAACCGCAACTTTAAATGTTTCAGAAACAGGTTGGAAATTTTGGGTTGGTCAGCCAACAAGTAGAGGACAAGGAATAATGCAAGTGCCTGTTCTCGGAACATTGCCTATTAAGGCATATCTGATGTTGGGCACTGAGGATATGGAGGCTGCCATAGTCCCTTCATTCATATCAACTATGTTAGGAGCTTCCAATTCAGGATTTAGTTCTTCGGGTAAGTCGGGTATGGCAAATGATTCTACCACTTCCACACGAGGTTCTGCCGAACAAGGAGTTGCTTTCGGTGCTGAGGTGAGTTACAAGTTAGACGAGGAGATTGCTATTTTGTATTTTAAATTTGATGCAATGCTCGGATTTGACTTTAGTCTTATACAGGGGAATAAAGCATGCTCTAATATTCTAGATGACGACGGAGATCCAATAAAACAAGGGGTTGATGGTTGGTATGGCAAGGGACAAGTCTACGCTGGTTTCCGTGGTGATATGGGTTTGGATATAGATCTATTCTTTTTTGCAGGGAAAATATCATTAGTCACTTTGAATGCCGCTATGCTCATTGAAGGAGGAACTCCAAACCCAACGTTTGTGAAGGGGACGGCTTCTATGGGTTACAGTGTGTTAGGGGGAATAGTTAAGGGAAGAACTAGTTTCAACTTATCGGCTGGTACTCAATGTGATGAAGAAGTTATTGACCCTTTTGCGGGAATAGATTTTATTGCGAGCATGACACCTGGTGATGAAACACGAGGAGCAGTGAAGAAAGTGTCAGTTTTTGCAAAACCTACCATTTCTTTCAATGCTAAAGTTGGAAAAAACGCCATTTATGTATTCGAAGAACCAAATACAGGGAAAATCACCAAGTATCGCGTTCGTGTAGATTCTTTTCATCTAAGACATAGTAAAGGGTGGCAATTGTACGCAGAAGGTAAGGAAGAAAGGCCCGATGTTTACGAGCTTCAGTTTACTCCAAATGAGATACTTCTGCCGCAAACCGACTACTATTTCGAAATTACATTAGTGTCGGACGTGCTGACAAAAAATGGATGGATTCCAGTACGTGACAATAAGAAAAAACTATGGAGTGTCACAGAAGGACGCCACTTTACTACAGGCGATTTACCAAAAAAGATTGTTCATGATAATTTGGTAACATGTTATCCTGGTATATGGAATAGTGAAAAGACCCATATACCAGACTACCGCTATCTTCAGAGCGAGAATGGAAAGAAAGAGGGTTTTATTGAGTTTAAGAGAACGACCGATTATCTGTTCAAAAAAGCAAATGATCCAGAATCCGTTTGGTGGTCAGAAGTAGTTGCAGTATTTCAATCATTTGATGGAAGTTATACTGATTTAGGTGAAACCAAAATTATTAGCGGGAAGGGGAACTTTTTAGTGTTCAAACTGCCAGAAGAGAAGCTTTCAAACAACACCATGATACAAATCGATATTAAACGGCGATTTTATAAGAACCCTAAGTTTAATTTCGAATCAAAGAGTTTAGGAGATAAAGTCGGAAACGCAGGTGACACTATTCGTAGAAATGGTAAGGCTTACACCAACTACCCTATAACTGATAAATCCCCAGAAAGTGTTCTATTATGGAGCTATGTGACGGTTACAAGTAAATTCAATTCTTTTAGCGAAAAAATTCAAAATCATCGGAACAAGTCTGGGACCTTCAACGAGGTTTATTTACAAGATGCTGAGTATTATCCAGACACTTACAAACGACTAGTGTATGACTTTGGATTCTCCACTGAATATGGTGAACCATTCAGCGGTGGTGAAATGATGGGAAATAGAATTCGCATAGGAGACT
>JBLHHI010000140.1:0-7712 GCA_047614125.1 Bacteroidia bacterium
TGGTTTGGAAGAGTTCTACACACCTGCAAAAGGCTGGAGCCGCATGGAAGAGGCCTGGAAAACGGATGAGTTTGTATTGGATCCAACAAAGATTACCTTATCTATTGGCCGAACCGGGGTGGATGGTGACACGTTCAAAAACGTTTACTTGATGAACAAGTTCAACATCCAAATTAACAAAACCTCTCGGAATACGGTGCTGTTTATGACCAACATTGGCACTACACGAGGAAGTGTAGCGTACCTAACAAACGCTTTACTTCAAATTGCAGAACAGCTCGATGAAGAGATCAACTCGCTCAATAATCGCGAATTTGAAATCTTTGAAAAGCGCGTTAAATCACTCATTCAAGAAGTACCACCGCTGCCTGATTTCAGCCGCTTCCACTCATCCTTTCAAGCGGTGCCAGAGGTGCCAGGTGGGGATTTGAGAGAAGCCTATTTCTTGGCATACAACGAAGATAATTGCGAATACCTTTCGCTTACCGAGTGTCAGCAAGGCATTGAAGATGGGAAGGAAATTGTGGCCTCTTCCTTCGTTATCCCGTACCCACCCGGATTTCCTGTATTGGTACCGGGACAAGTAGTGAGTGCCGAAATACTTCGGTTTATTCTGGCACTCGATGTTTCGGAAATTCATGGCTTTAGAGCCGATCTTGGATTGCGAGTTTTTGCAGACCACATTTTAAATAGACAAAAAACAGCTACGGCCTTCGGGGCCTTTGGCACAACAGGAGGGAAGTCTTAACTCATCTTAACAAGATTAACTTTTAAAAAGAATTACAATGCGTAAAAAGAAGAAACCCATGACCCTAAAAGGAATATCCGACATTCGAAGATTCTTTTACAAGAATGAGGAACCTATATACTTCATTAGTGCTACCAATTTTAATTTACTTGGAGCGGATGAATGGATAAAGGGTTTTAAGTTCATTTCGTACATCGAGTGTTTTGATGGTTTGCACCCAAACGTGTTTTCACCTCAAACCGAAATACCACACGAAGAATTTACCGGCATCGAAGATATTAACAACTATTTGCTTCAACATCCGGAGGTAATTCATTACATAAAATCCAGAAAAGTTGGTAAAAAGGCGGGGAAGGTGATGTTCTTGATGTTTGATGATAAAACGGAGAAGTTGGCTAAAGCGTTGGGCTTAGAAATTATGTTCCCAAATGCCAAGCTTCGAACCTTTATGGATAACAAAGTGAATACCAACCGAATAGCTGAAAAAGCTGGAGTTGCCTGTGTTCCTTATGTTTTGTCGAAGGTTTCGAGCTACAAACAACTGGGTAAGGTGTCATCCAACTTGGGCACCGATCTAGTTATTCAAACCCCTTTTGGAGACTCGGGTCATACCACCTTCTTTATTTCAAACGAAGAGGAGTTTAATAAGTACAAAGACGAAATTTATAAGGAAGCCGAGGTAAAGGTGATGAAACGCATTAATTGTCGTGGATCTGCCATCGAAGCTTGCGTAACTCGCCACGGCACAGTGGTAGCTCCATTAATGACCGAATTGGTTGGTTTTAAAGAGCTTACTCCATACAAAGGTGGTTGGTGCGGAAATGAAATCTACCCCAATGCCTTTACTCGAAACATTCGTGCAAAAGCTCGTAAATACACCGAACAGTTTGGCAATCAATTGCGCAAAGAAGGATATAAGGGATATTTTGAACTCGATTTCTTAATCGATCAAGACAATGGAGAAATCTACCTTGGAGAATTAAATCCTCGTGTCACTGGTGCCAGTTCCATCACGAATCACGCGGTTTTTGCCTTGGCCGATTCACCATTATACCTCTTCCATATGTTGGAATGGATGGATGTGGAGTATACCTTAAACACAAGAACCTTAAACAGTCGTTGGGCTAAGCAAGAAAACGTTGATGACTGGAGTCAGCTCATCATCAAACACACCAAAGAAACCTTGGAAATGGTGCATGAAGCGCCGCTTTCAGGAATTTGGGTTATGGATAACCAAGGTCAAATTCATTTTGATCGTATGGATACGCACAGACGTGCCGTTGAAACCGAAAATGAAGCCTTTTTCCTTCGCATCTCAAACACTGGCGATTATCTCTATGAAGGTGCCGATATGGGTATTGTAGTGCTTCGTGGTAGAATGATGACGGATGATTTCCAAATTACGGATCGAGCCAAAACATGGATCAATGCGATTCGAAGTAAATATCAATCTAATCGAGTAGACGCCAATAGCAAAAGCATTGCGCTAACCGGCAGTTTGAGTAAATAGGCAAAGCGTCGATATGATGAACTTTAAAAGCGTTAATCCAGCCACTAATCAGGTGGTTGGAACGTATCAAGAAGAAACGGAAACGGTGCTTCTTAAGAAATTAGATCTTGCCCAAGAAGTATTTACTTCGTGGCGAAAATCAGACCTCGCTCACCGATGTGAGCTCCTAAAAAAGGCCGGACAAATCTTGCGCGACAATGTGGAAGAGTACGCACAAATGATTACGGCAGAAATGGGGAAACCCATCGCCGAATCGCGTGGTGAGGTTAATAAATGTGCCTGGGTTTGTGATTATTATGCTGAAAATGCCGCCGATTTCCTCCAAGATGAAATCATTGTTACAGATGCTTATAAGAGCTATGTAGCGCATCAACCCATGGGTTGCGTTTTTGCCATCATGCCTTGGAACTTTCCTTTTTGGCAAGTTTTTCGATTTGCCGCACCAACCTTAACCGCAGGTAATACGGGCATGTTAAAGCATGCCCCCAACGTTTTTGGTTGTGCCTTGCTCATCGAAGATGTGTTCACAAAGGCCGGATATCCAAAAGGTGTTTTTCAAAATATAATCGTTCATCACAACCAAACCGAAACCATTATTGGTCACTCGGCCATTAAAGCTGTTACCCTTACCGGCAGCGAAGGTGCGGGCATAGCCGTTGCCGAAATTGCTGGACGGAATTTAAAGAAATCCCTGTTAGAACTGGGTGGAAACAATGCCTTTATTGTTTTGAAAGATGCCAACCTAGACCAAGCTGTTCGGACGGCCGTGGTGGCTCGAATGCTCAACTGCGGACAAAGTTGCATTGCGGCAAAGCGGTTTATTTTAGTGGATGAAATTTACGACGACTTCGTTGCGAGATTTACCGACGCGGTTCGCGAAATGAAAATGGGAGATCCATTGGCCCAAGATACCAAACTTGGCCCGATGGCTCGCATCGATTTAGCTACCCAGTTGCAAGCTCAAGTTACTCGATCTATTGAAATAGGAGCTCAACTTCTTTTAGGTGGAAAACAAGATGAATGTTTTCACGAAGCTACAATTTTAGGAAATGTTCAACCGGGTATGCCCGCCTTCGATGAAGAAACCTTTGGCCCTCTGGCCGCAATGATTCGAGTTCAATCGGCAGAAGAAGCTTTTAAACTCGCCGAGCAATCGAGGTTTGGCTTGGGTTGCACGGTTTGCACCACCGATTTAGACTATGCAATGAGCATGGCTTCCGAGATCAGCGATGGCGCATTCTTTGTAAATGAGTTGGTTAAATCCGATCCGCGACTTCCTTTTGGTGGAACTAAGAAATCTGGATACGGTCGTGAGTTATCGAAAGATGGTATGATGGAATTCGTAAACCGTCAGGCGGTTTACGTAAAGAAGTAGATACATCATTGTTTTTGAACTGCTGAACATTTGTCACGAATCGTTTTAAGATTCAATGAGTGTAAACCAATTGGATTGGAGATGGCCCTGTGACATAATGAACGAAAGCTTGGTCAACATTTGACGTTAGAAGAATATCTTCGTGGAAATTCAAATGGCAAAAAAATCAAGAGTTGACCGTTTAAAAATGGATCCCATCCACTTGGGTTTGTTGGTATTAGCAGCACTCTTTTCCATCATTTTTATTGGATTTGAATGGAATCGGATGGGCGATTTTCACATCTATTTATCTGCAGCAAGTGATGTTTTAAAGGGTAAGAACATTTACCAAGAAGTATATGGCCCGGCAAAGGTTCTGCATTTCATGAGTTCGCCAAGCCTTGCCTTAATCCTTTCTCCGCTGAGCTTTCTACCTTTTCATGCAGCTTCCGCCTTGTGGAAGTTTCTAAGCATTCTATTTCTGGTTCGAAGCTTTCAATTGGTGGTTGCATGGTTGGATGTTTCAAGTCTTTCAAGAAAACATCAATGGGCATTTTTCGTCCTGAGTTTGCTCGCCTCCAGCTTTTTAATTTTCACCAACTTTCACATTAACCAACTGAGCATCTTTTTGCTTTTTTGCATATTAGAAGGAATACATCGAGTTCAAGATAAAAATCAAAATGTATTGGGTGGGAGCCTTCTGGCCATCGGAACCATTTTCAAGCTCCTTCCATTGGCCGGACTCGCATACCTCCTTTTTCGCGGATATTGGAAGGCCGTGGTATTTGCGTTCATTGGTATTGGTGCGTTGGCGTTGTTGCCCATGGTTATTATTGGCCAAGATCAAACCATTTTTCTTTATGTTGAATGGTTTAAGGTTATTAACCCTTCCAACCCATTCAACACCTTTGATGTAAGTACACGCACCATCCACAGCATATCTTCACTCATTTCAACGCTCACCATTGATGAAATCGGGAATGTGTATTCGCTTAATTATAAACGAAACTTAGTGGACTGGAATCCAGAAGTAGTGAGATGGGTAATTGTTGGAGCAAAGCTTATTTTATTTATGCTTTGCGTATGGGCAATGAATCTTAAAACCATTTTTTCGAACGAAAAAAATCGCATCCAATGCTTTTGGGAATTGAGCTTCATTTTAGCGGTGGTTCCCCTCATTTTTCCGCAGCAACGCAGCTATGCCTTCGTTTTCTTACTTCCCGCGTTGATGTACTTCACTTATGTTCTTATTGCTCAATCCGCTAATCGAAGGCCCGTTACAATATTGGTTTTTACCTTTATAATCCTTCTGCTTAATATGGAATTATTTGTGGGCCATTTCCGGGAAATATATTGGCATTATAAAACCATCACCTATGGCACCTTACTCGCATTGAGTCTCATGGCGGTTCTTCATCCTCCCAAAAAAGTCAATGACCAAACCATCGCTTCTAAACACATCGAGTAACTGAGCGCCTATCTACAGTGTTCCCTCCATAAATCTCGAACCTCTGGGCCATATTGTTTCGTAAATCCAAGATCGAGCGATGTTTCGAAATCTTTACAAGCCTTTTTATCTTTTCCAAGCTCTAGGTAGATCAGTGCTCGGTTCTTATAGGCCCACGAATTGCTTTCCATTAATTTGATCGACTTGTTTATATCGGTCATTGCGCCGTTTAAGTCGTTCGATTTCAACTTGCTATAACTTCTGTTGCTGTACGAAAAAGCACTTTCGGGCTCCAATTCGATGGCCTTATCTAAGTACCGAATCGATTCGGCGTACTTGCCCATTTGTTGGAGGGTAAAGCCGTAATTTATCCAGGCATAGGGCACCGTAGAATCCAAGGCTATGATTCGATCCAAATATCCAAAGCTCTCTTCATAGCGCTTTAGTTCCATACACGTTGTTGAAATATTATTCAAATTGGGCACATTGGTTGAATCCAACTTAAAGGCTTTGAACAAGACCTTATAGGCTTCTTCAAAATCGCGTAAGCCTTCTTTTGCATTTCCAAGCCCGCCATATAAGGCCGCCAACAAGCTCGAATCGGTATCGGACGTTAGTTTAATCGCTTTTTCAAAATCTTTGGCAGAAGCAGTAAAATCTTGAAATAGATATAATAAGTCGCCCCTGTATTCTAATATGGAAACCGTATCCGGCATGCGCTTAATGGCCAGATTCATATTTTCTAAGGCCTCATTATACTGCTTCATTTCTATGAGGTAATCGGCTCGATCCATGTAAAAACGAGGTGAGTTGGGATGATTAGTTATCAACTCATTCAACACCTCAATGGCTTGTTTATACTTTCCTTGATCTGCTAAATCCTTCGACGTTTGATACGAATCGACTTGGGCAAAAGCGACCATTGAAAACACGAAGGTCGTAACACATAATGAAAATGATCTCATTTTTGATTCATTTGGATGTAGACAAATATAAAAAACATTTCCAAAAGTGGCTCATAAGGCAATTTTAAAACTGTTGATTTTCAACGGCTTACGAAAACTCAATCACTAAATCCTCCGTCATTACCATTTGACCTTCACTTAAAACAACTCGAGCCACAGTGCCTCCCTTTGCAGAGGTTGCCGTGGTTTCCATCTTCATGGCTTCAATGATAAAGAGCGGCTCGTTGGCCTTTATTTTTTGGCCCTTTTTGACCAAAACCTTCGACAATAATCCTTGTAAGGGCGAACCCACTTCCAATTCGTTATCTGATAACCGGGTTTAATAACTCCAACCGATTCGTATTGTTGAAGCCAGCTGGAACTTAAATCCGCATTTACACTTATTACAAAAACATCGTTGTCGTAGGTATTAGTATTTCGAAGCGTATCGGAACCAAATGAAAGCAATTCTCTGAATCCACCGGTTAGAATTAATTTGTCTTGGTATGCCCGTATCCTGCTCACATTTGCATTTAGTACCCGGATCCAAGAACATTCGTAATTAGCATCAAAGTAGGCCAAGAAGAGTGATACAAGCCGAACCAAATATCTTCATTTATTTTGCAATGGTAAAGGTAAAACGCGTTCCTGTTTTCATTTCAGAATCAACTTGGATTCTGCCTCCCATGTTTTCAACGATGCGCTTAACCGTTGCCAAGCCAATACCACTTCCGCGCTCACCATACTTATCGTGCATTTCAAAGACCTTAAACATATCAAAGATTTTATCTTGATAGTTTTGATCTATGCCTGGCCCGTTGTCTTGCACATAGAACTCGTAATAATGTTCGTTTTCTTGAACACCGATCTCCACCCGAGTAAATTCTTTATCGTTGTATTTAACCGCATTGGAAACCAAGTTTAAAATAATCTTTTCAAGGGCAACCAGATTTACCGTCACCTCTTTTAAATCTGACTTTAGCGAAATCAGAACACTTCGATCGAAGTTGTACACGTTCGACAAGTCTCGAATGATGGTGGTTAAGGCCACATTCATCTTATTATCTGCAACAAGGTGTTCTCCTCTGCTGTGAGAAAGTAAGCTGTTAATCATTACTCGCAGCTTGTCGGCCGAAGATTCGATGATCATCAACATTTCATTCCCTTCATCATCCAACAGATCGCCATAATCGCGATGCAAAACCCTGGCAAGACTCGTCATGCCAATGAGCGGAGATTTAAGATCGTGGGCAGCATGACTCGCAAATTCTTCTACGCTTTTATTTTTCTCTTCAAGGTCAAATATGGCCTTTTCCAGACGTGTCTTATTTCTTCTAAGACTGAGTAAATTAATCACTTGTTTAGACAGCGCCGAAAGTGTTTTCAACTGACCTTGACTCAATTTTTTGGGTTTATTATCTATTACACACAAAGTACCCAATGGAAGTCCATCCTCCGAAATAAGCGGTACGCCAGCATAAAATATTAGGTGGGGGTGGTTGATAACCAGCGGATTATCTTTAAATCGTTCATCGTTTCTCGCATCTTCAATCTCCATGATGTGTTCTTGATCATTAATGGCATGTGCACAAAAAGCATATTCTCTTGGTGATTCTTTTGCGTCGATTCCTAAATGTGATTTAAACCACTGGCGGTCTGCATCAATTAAGGAAATAAGTGAAATTGGAGTGCCGCAAATTTGAGCAGCG
>JBLHHI010000141.1:0-7689 GCA_047614125.1 Bacteroidia bacterium
GACTAAAAGACTTTGAAATTTATTCATTTTGAGATGTTTAGATGTATGGACTGAAAGACTAAAAGACTTTGAAATTTGTTCATTTTGAGATGTTTAGATGTAAAGACTAAAAGACTTTGAAATTTGTTCATTTTGAGATGTTTAGACTGAAATACACAAAGATGGATTAGTGCTCTGTATTCTTTATTCGTTATTTCGTTCATAGTTCCTTCTTTATTCTATTTCGAAATGAGAAGAGCATTTTCTGAATCTCAACGCACTCATTTTCGTAATTTTCAAATTCTTGATTTGAAATATAACCCAAATCATTCGCATGAATTAATATGCCTTGGAGTTCTCTTGCGCTTCCAAATGACATATCTAAGAAATTAGCAAATTGTTTGTCCGTTGATCTTGCAGAACCCTCAATTATATTTAAGGAAATAGAAAGTACTGCTCTTCGAATTTGCGACTGCATGCCATATTTTTCTTCACTTGGAAAGCTTTTAGACAGTTCATAAATCTCCTTCACCAGAATTCTTACTCTTTTCCAAACAACCAGCTCTTTAAAATTGTGTTTCAAAATATTTCATTAATGGCAGCAAACTCACACCAAATTATCTAAATCTTCGTACCTCGTGTCTTTCAGTCTTCCTGTCTGTCAGTCTTCCAGTCTCCCAGTCTTTCAGTCTAAAGGTCTAATTCCTCAACGGTTTCCCCGTCTTCAAAATGTGCTGTATTCGCTCCAAGGTTTTTCGCTCTCCGAGTAGGCTTAAAAATGCTTCGCGTTCTAAATCCAACAAATATTGCTCACTGACTTGAGTGGCTTGTGATAAATCTCCGCCCGACATAACAAAGGCCAATTTACGGGCAATTTTCTGATCGTGTGGAGAGGCAAAGCCACTGATGCCAAAGGCTTCTACTCCGGCATATAAGGTGCCGAGTGCCGTTCTTCCAAGCACCATAATATCCTCACGTTGAACCGGTTGTACATATCCTTCGGCTTGCAATTCCAATACCTTTCGCTTCGCTTCAGCAATGAGTCGATCTTGGTTGATAACTACTTCATCTTTATCGTGGTGCAACACCCCAATATCGAATGCTTCGTAGCCCGACGTCGCCACTTTGGCCGTTGCAATGGTTGTAAATCGTTCTTGAAGCTTGGGCAATTGTGGATCGCCTTCGTAAAAACCATCGCTGGTTCGAACCACAAATTCTTTGGTTCCCCCTCCACCTGGGATCAATCCGGCACCAAACTCCACCAAACCGATGTAGGTTTCGGCGGCCGCCACGGTGCTGTCGGCATGTAAGCTCATTTCGCATCCACCACCGAGGGTAAGTCCGTGCGGGGCCATAACCACAGGAATGGATGAGTAGCGCAAGCGCATTACGGTATTCTGAAAATATCGAATGGCCATGTTCAGCTCGTCGTATTCTTGCTCAATGGCCAACATCAGCATCATGGCCAAATTGGCTCCGGCTGAAAAGTTGGTGGCATCATTGCCAATTACCAAGCCGTTCCAGCCGTCTTTTTCGGCAATATCGATGGACTTGTTGATGCCTTGAAGAATCTCAGATCCAATGGCATTCATCTTGGTATGGAATTCCAAACAAAGAACCCCATCACCTATGTCGTGCAAGCTGGCTCCTTTATTTCCCCAAACCAGTTTATTGGTTCGGTAGTTATCCAGAACAATGTTTTGCTCCGATCCAGGTATTACTTTATATGATTTGGATGCGATGTCGTAGTAGTATCGTGCACCATTTTCAACTTTGTAAAATTGGTCGATGCCCTTGGTCAACATTTCGGTTACCCACGCCGCCGGCTCAATGCCCGCAGCCTTCATCTTGTCGACAACACGCTGGACACCAAGTGCCTCCCATGTTTCGAAGGGGCCCAGCTCCCAACCAAAACCAGCGCGCATGGCATCATCGATTTGATATAAGTGGTCGGCTATTTCCGGAATTCGATTGCTCGAATAGGCAAAAACTTGTTGATTGAGCGCAGTTAAGAAGAGTGCTGCCTTATCCTTGCCTTTGGCCAAGATTTTAAGCTTGTGTTTCAATGAAGTGCCTTGTCGGGCTGCGCCAATCGATTCGAAACGCGGTTTAATTTGATCGCGGTATTCGAAGGTTTTCAAATCCAGGGTTTGAATAACGGTTTTGCCCACAGCATCCTTCGATTTCTTATAAAAGCCTTGTCCCGTTTTATCTCCCAGCCACTTTTTATCGACCAACTTTTGCAAAAAGGCCGGAATTTGAAAGAGTTCCTTTGCTTCGTCTTTCGGACAGTTTTGTCCAACGCCCATGGCCACTTTAACCAAGGTGTCGATGCCTACAAGATCGCTGGTACGAAAGGTGGCCGATTTTGGTCGACCGGAAATGGGTCCGGTAACTGCGTCGATTTCCTCCGTTGTCATGTCCATTTCTTCCATCAAATGAAAGATGGCCATGATGCTAAAAACACCAATTCGGTTGGCGATAAATGCCGGGGTATCTTTACAAAGCACGGTTTGTTTGCCCAAGAACAAATCACCATAGTGCATAAAGAACTTGGTTACTTCTGGACTGGTTTTCGCCGTTGGAATGATTTCCAACAATCGTAAATATCGTGGAGGATTAAAGAAATGCGTTCCGCAAAAGTGTGCTTGAAAATCATCCGATCTGCCTTCCAACATCATAGATATGGGTATGCCGGATGTATTAGAAGTTATGAGTGTACCGGGTTTGCGATGCGCTTCAACCTTTGTAAAAACCTCGTGTTTAATTTTTAGATTTTCAACTACCGCTTCAATAATCCAATCGCATTTTGCAATCCACGACATATTATCATCAAAGTTGCCAGTGGTTATTCTTTTAATAACATCCTTGCTGTAAACCGGCGATGGATTTGATTTTACAGCTGCAGCTAGCGCGCTGTTTACCAGGCTGTTGCGCTTAATTGGATTTATCTTATCTTCATCCGTTAAGTCAAATGGGACAATGTCCAACAAATAAGCTTTTAATCCGATGTTGGCAAAATGGCAAGCCAAGCGACTGCCCATTACTCCCGAGCCCAAAACGGCTACCGATCTTATTTTTCTCTTTGATGCTTCAATCACTTCCATGCGTTGCTTTGTTAAAATCCTTTTTTATTAAAATGGATACGTATTCGCTTCAATTATTACATCGGCAATTTTTTGTCGTGCTGCAATGGTATTGAATGGTTCATATTTTGTAAATCGTTTTAAGCCAATCATCATCATGCGCAGTTCGTCGCCTTCGGCAAAACCACACAAGGCGTGTTTGCCGGCTATGTTAATTCGCTCCATGGCATCCGAAAGGTAGGTGCGCATCATCAAGATTTGCATTTCGCTATCGGCCATTCCTTTTAAGCTCACGCGTTTTTCCGTTCGCAACAATGCACTTTCCATGGTAAAAACGTCGATGGCCATATCCGCAAGGTTCATCAATATTTCTTGCTGGCTTTCGAGTTCCATCATAAATTTCTGGGCGGCTGAACCCGCAGCCATTAAAATGGCTTTTTTGGCATTGCTCACTGCCTTTTTATCGGCGAAAAAAGGATCATCGCTGTCATCATCACTAAAATCAGGAATGGCCATCAATTCTTCTTGAATCTTCATGGCAGGAGTCATTAGATCAAGTTCACCTTTCAGCGCCTTCTTCATCATTTGTCCAACGGCCAGCATCCGATTGATTTCGTTGGTACCTTCAAAAATCCGATTAATTCGAGCATCGCGGTACATGCTGGCTACGGGATACTCTTCCGAATACCCAGTTCCACCAAAGATTTGCACGGCTTCATCCACCACATAATCAAGCACTTCCGATCCCAATACTTTTAGGATAGCACATTCGATGTTGTATTCTTCTGCAGCTATTAACTTGGCTTCTGGCTTGGTTAAGCCCGTTGCTACCAATTCGGCAATCTTATCTGCTATTAAGTCAGAGATTCGATAGGTCGCACTTTCCGTAGCATACGTTTTAATGGCCATTTCGGCCAACTTGTGCTTGATGGCACCAAACGAAGAGATGGGCACCCCAAATTGATGGCGCTCATTTGCATATTTAACCGCTACTTCGATGCTGCGCTTGCTTCCACCCATTACCATAGCGCCCAACTTGTAGCGGCCAATGTTTAACACGTTAAAGGCAATTTTATGACCCTTTCCGATTTCTCCAAGCAAGTTGTCTTTTGGAATTCGAACATTCTCGAAAAAGACTTGACGGGTGCTGCTTCCCTTTATACCCAGTTTAACTTCTTCATCCCCAAGCGTTATACCTGGAGTGCCCGCTTCCACAATAAAACCTGTAAAGTGCTCGCCGTCTACTTTGGCAAAAACGGTAAAGATGTCTGCGAAACCCGCATTGGTAATCCACATTTTTTGGCCGTTCAACACCCATTCATCACCATCCAAAACGGCCTTAGTTTTGGCGGCAAGGGCATCGCTTCCACTGCCCGGCTCGGTTAAACAATAGGCTGCTTTGATGCTTCCATTGCCGAGGCCTGGAAGATATTTTACTTTTTGTGCTTCGGTGCCATAGTATAAAATTGGCAAGGTTCCAATACCCGTATGGGCCGCAATGGCAACGCTAAAGCTCTGGCTCTGACCAAGTTCTTCGCTCAACACCGTTTCTGTATTAAAATCAACAGCCATTCCACCAAATTGCTCGGGCAACGATGCACTGAGCAAGCCCAGTTCGGAGGCCTTTTCCATAAGATTTGGAATGAGGTCGGGATTTTCTTTTTGGTGATCAATTTTTTCCCGAAGTGGATGAACTTCCTTTTCTAAGAAATCTTTGGTCATGTTGCGAAACATGATCTGTTCCTCATTTAATTCTTCTGGGATAAACACCTCATCGGATGTTTGGTCTACGATTAAAAATTCTCCGCCTTTCATATGAAAAAACTGGGTTAGGTAATGTGGGTACTTGTTTAAATGTATTGTTAAAATATTGCTTGACCTTAGTTCGCTAAGCAATCATAACAACATCAAAAAAACAGCATTTGTTTGACTAATCAAAGAAATATCGCAAAAATATCGCGTGCGACACAATCTCACATGATTTATCTTGCAAAACAGCTGGAAATTGTTGTTTATTGTGATTGATTTTGATTTAACCTCCCCGATGTCGAACGAAACTTCAAAGCTTTTTTTACCCGATCAGGTGTGTTTTCCGATGTACGCGAGTTCGCGTATGATTACTCGTTTGTATCAACCCTTGTTGGAAGAATTTGATTTGACTTATCCGCAATATTTGGTTATGCTGGTTTTGTGGCAGGAAAAGAAACTAAGTGTGAGCGAATTGTGTCAGCGTTTGTATCTCAAAACCAATACGTTAACGCCGTTACTTAAAAAAATGAAGGTCAAACAATTGATCAAAAAACAGCGATCGAAAGAAGATGAGCGCACGGTACATATTGTTTTAACCGATAAAGGAAAAGCTTTGGAAGAAGCTGCGAAAAATGTTCCGGCACAATTGATTGCCTCCTTAAATATGTCGGACAAAGACATTGAGCAAATGCGCTCTTTGATGTGGAAGTTTTTGGATGGGGTTGGGGGGAATTAAGCAATAACTATTCATTTAATTTTAACAATCTCATCAAACGTTCTATTTCTCTATCCTTATCTTCAATCATTCTTTCGAAAAGTTTGCGTTCCGCTTCAAATGAGTTATTTAAAACCATATATGCTGAAGCATTTCCGTCGTTATTACTTCCTTCGTTAAAATGTATGTTAAAAATCTGCTGCTCATCAAAGGAAAGTATTTGTTCAACCGATACTTCGAGTACTTTAGAAATTTCCTCTAACTTTCTGACTGACACGTCATTTTGGTTAGATTAAATTTTATGAATCAGATTCTGAGATACTCCCAGTTTAACTGCAAGGAATTCTTGTGATATGCCTTTCAATGTTCTAATCTTTCGAATGTTTTTACCAATATTCATTTAAGCAATATTACAAGATTAGCAAACAATTATAGCAAACAGCTATAATTTATTATGTTATCTATTCAGATCATTATTCGATATTTGGCAAGATAAATTAATGGTACGTACCAAATTAACAGTCAATTTCTATCGCGTAAGCCGAAAAGCGTTCAGAGTAGGCGTGAAAAAATGAAAAAAAATGAAAAAATTATTATTATTAGGAGCTATCCTTATTTCTACGATTGCATTTTCGAAGGATGTTAAAAGAATTGTCGATCCAAATGCGAATGGCAATTTTACTGTTACATGCATTAATTATCCCAACGAGACAGTGATCATATGTGGCGCGGCAACAGAAGGCTGTACTGGGTGCCCATCATCCGCAGCAGGCATGACCTGTGCACCTCCAGCAGCATATGACGGTGCAGACTTTAGCCATGACTGATTTGTTTAATGCGGCAGATGCTCAAATGGAGAATAATGTTTATAGTGGTGTAATTACGCAAACGTATAGTGTATCGGGCGAATCTACTTTGCGCGTTTACAAAGTTACGTGGAGCATGAACGGCGAAGGTCAAATCGAACAGATTTGGTCAAGAACGCAATAATGCCGTTACTAAAACATTCTAAAAGAGGACTGAAGTTATATGTTGTAACTTTAGTCCTCTTTTATTTGGTATTATTTGATGATGCTATGGGACAGCAACCAAACAGTCTTGTTCATTCCAGCACTCACCATGTCACAGATTCGGTATTTAAGTCTTCGGCCATGTTGCAAAACAAACAAGGTAAGTTGCTTTATTTCAACCATGCCTTGGTATTAGTTTCCGTAAACAAACAGCGAAATTCCATCTTAATTCAGAATTTCGTAACAGAGTCCTTGTATCTCATTCCGCTTCCCGAAGTTGTTGTTCAAAGTATTAACAATGTTGATCCACATGTTCAAAATGTAACAGCCACAGCTTCCAATGAATTGGAGATATTCATGAACTACAAGTTTTTGATGACCATACAATTGGTAGATGAAAAATTTGAGATCATCAATTTTATCAATATTTCATCCATATTCAACCTTGTTGGGACAACAGCAAAATTATATGAGAATCACATTCTCCTAAGAACAGATACCAGATTTAGGGTTTGCGAAGACAAACCGGACACCATTTTTGTAATGCGGTTATCACTTACTGATAGCACCAAGCAGATTATTTCTCAAATACCGTTTAATCGAAATTCAGAAATGAACGCTTTCCAACATAGGGAATGGTTTGGAGGGGATGGATTTCATTTCATAGATGAAGCTACGGCTGAATATTACATAATTCCTGTTCTCGGTACAGTAAAAAAAGTGTTCCTACATCAGTTACTTGGTTTGAACGCAACCAAAGCTTTTTTCAATGATATTATTAACAAAAAAACTACTGACAATTTGATCTCCTCAGAAGTAAAAACAACGTATCGTAAAAAAGTTATCACGGCACAACCCTTTCGGTCAGGTTTAATTGTTGATGTGTATCAGCAACTTACTTCTAGTGATGGTAAACATGAAATTCATTATCTTGTAAAGGATTCAAGCAAACACTTCCACTATAAAGATTCTCTTTCCTTTTTTAATTCACGGGATCGATGGATGTCGAACGATACGATTAATTTAGGTGATTTGCCCTCCACATTTAACTGGACATGGACAATAGTCTTAGACTCCGAAATTATTTCAGTAATACCATACACTTCAGTTGTTTTAACAGAAGGAACCCCTATTTCAGATTTCAGGGAGG
>JBLHHI010000142.1:0-7618 GCA_047614125.1 Bacteroidia bacterium
TTGCTCGCCCTGTTTTGTTTCTTTTAAAGTTCCTATCTTCAAAACGTGTTCTATTTTCGTACGTGGGTGCTAAACTACATTATTTTTATATCCTTCGAAGAAAATCGGGAAATATCATTTAAAAATGTGTACACATTTTTAAGTTGAAGTTGAAGCTGAAGTTGACAAATTATTCAGCTTTGCTGATTGATTTGATCCAGACAAGCCTTGCTTCGGCGGACACCTTGGTTGAATTTGGTTTTGATTCTGACTCCATCGGAGTCAAACCTTGTCAGCCTTTGATTGAACAGAAATTTTCGTTGAATTGAATTTATGGTTTCCTCCAACGCAAATGCATACCCCGTTCCTTCAGGGCGGGGAGGTTGGATGGCACGTACATCCTTATCAATAGCCCAGCACTTCAGTGCTGGGTAAATTTCGGCGATGGGTAAACATGAACCAGCAAAAATTGTTCAGCATGCAAAATGGGTACATGGCACCATCAAACATGTTGAGATGGAGGTTGTATTTTGACAAAATTTCCCGACCCCTACGGGGTCGCATCTTTAACCAGCTTTATGGATCCATGCAGTTTTATTGAACTACGAATCCATTGAAATTTAGTTTGACATTGAATTTTTCTTAACCGTATACTTGCACCGCATGAATAAAAAAGCCGCCTTACGGGTTCTTTTTCTCACCACGTTTTTAGACTTGATGGGCTTTGGGCTGATTATCCCGATTTTGCCAACACTTGCTTCCGACTTAGGAGCAACAGAAGCGCAGGTAGGATTAATCGCCGCTATTTATGCCTTGATGAACTTCTTCTTTTCGCCGTTTTGGGGAGCTCTGAGCGATCGACATGGCAGAAGACCCATAATTTTGGTTAGCGTTTTGATTACCGCAGTGGCCTATTTCGTTTTTGCCCAAAGTGAAGTGATTTGGATTTTAATTCTTTCTCGAGTTTTTTCTGGAATTGGTTCTGCCAATATAGGAGCCGCACAAGCCTATATTGGAGACATAACTGAGGCTAAAGATCGAGCCAAAACAATGGGTTTAATTGGGGCAGCCTTTGGATTGGGGTTCATTTTTGGTCCGCCCATCGGCGGCTGGTTGAAAAGCACCTACAACTTGGCTGTTGTTGGTTACGTGGCGGGAAGCTTGTCGTTGTTAAACTTCCTCCTAGCCTTTTTTTATTTACCAGAATCCATCAAGAAAAAGAATGCCTCGGCCATTCGCATCAAATTCTTCAGCTCGTTGATTAAAAACATGCGCAAGCCAAAGATTAGTCAATTGTTCACCATAAACTTAATCTACATCACCGCCTTTGCTATGATGCAAGTTACCGCGGTGCTTTTGTGGGCACAGCACAGCGATTTGTCAGAATTGCAAATTGGCTATGTATTCATGTACATTGGATTGAGCAGCGCCATCGTTCAGGGCACCTTAGTTGGCCCTATTACAAAACGATTTGGCGAACGAAGAATGCTGGTTATTGGCTTGGTAATGATGATGATCGGCTTGTTTGCCATGCCGTTTTTTCAAAGCGAATATTTCTTTCCGTACGAGTTTCTTGCACTGTCGTTAATTGCCTTAGCCAATGGCTTCGTGAGTCCGGCTTTACTCTCATTGGTTACGCAAGTGAGCGAGCCACATGAAGTGGGCGCAATTACTGGAGCCAATCAATCGTTTGGATCAATTGGAAGAGTAATAGGGCCCATTGTTGGAGGAGTCTTATATCAAATAAATTACTTTCTACCGTATGTTGTGGGCCCGATTGTGCTCATAATTGCCCTTTGGTTGGCCATTCGGTTTAAGCGAAAATCGTTGAATCTAGAAGAGGTTCTATGAACGAAGTGTAGCTAAGAAGGCTGGGTCAGTTTCTAAGACATTTCCCACAACCACCACGTCGGCACCAGCATCCCACGCTTTCTGAACGCCATCGCCAGTTTTAATTCCTCCACCTACTACAATAGGGCGTGTAACGAAAGAGCGAACTTTTTCGATTACGTCGGTCGATATCGGATTTTTAGCGCCGCTTCCAGCATCCATGTAAATGAGTGCCTTTCCCAACTGTTCTCCCGCCAAAGCGGTAACAGCAATTAAGCCGGGCTTATCGGCAGGAAGGGGTCGAGTACCCGAGATGTAACTCACCGTTGTTTCGGTTCCACCATCTACCAAAATATATGCGGTTGGAATGATTTCGATTTGTGCGCGGTGCAATTGCAAGGCAGATTCAACGTGTTTGCCTATTAATAAATCTGGGTTCCGTCCAGATATTAATGAAAGTAACAGGATACCATCGGCTTCGTTGCATATTTGATCTGCGCTGCCGGGAAAAATAATGCAAGGCAAAGTTGTGAGCTTTTTGATGCTCGATATTGTAGAATGGATTTCTCCATCGGTTAGAACACTTCCCCCAACAAATATTACATCTATATAGGCACAATTTGATTTTGAAAGCAAGGCCTCTAAGTGATCGTCGCTTGCCTTATCAGGGTCAATTAAAACGGCTAAAAGCTTTTTGCCGTTTCGTTGCTGATCATTTAGGTATGTAGTAAAGCCCGAGCTCATGAGTGGTTTGCAAAGAAAGTACTTTTAAACCTGAGTTCGACTATTATTAGACAGCACAAATGTATAATAATTTTTCAGTGCAAGGCGCTTTGATGCAGAAATAGCGGGCTATTGCAAAGAAAAGTGACGCAGCAATGGACAGTTTTTATCATGCCTTAATAAAGGTGCCAAGCCTGATGAAAAGTCACCTTTATAACAAAAATGGTTCGAATTAACCCGAATGTCTTTCCCCATTGTTGGCGAAACCTGATTGTTTATCAGACTTCTGTGTAACTAAGAATAATCGAACTCAGGTTCTAACCTAAAAATAGTTGGGCTTGATTGGTTATTCTATTCCATTATCCGTCATCAAAACACCCGCTTTCATTAAATTTTTTAGATCAAATGTTAAATGGACGAACATTTCGTTATATTAATAGGGGTCTTAGTTGATCATACAATTATCCAATTACAATTGGGAGAATCTTTCGGTTGTGGGCAAGCAATAATTTGCATACAACCAAATTTACTGAAATGGTTAAAAAAGCGCATGTAATTGATTGTCAGTTTATTGCAATCGGCAATTAAAAAGCAAGTTAAAAAACGATTTTTTTGTTATCAACAGCACAACGTCAGGTTTTCCGTACGAAAAAAAAATGGTGTGGAAAAATGCGTACCAAGTGAAGGATATTCTACCTATACTTTTGAGCAAAAACCCACATAAAATTTTTATTCTGTGTGGAAGCACATCTAATAATTTAACAACACGTACAAAAGCAATTTCATGAGCCACAGTAAAAAATCATCAAAATCAAATAAAGGTCTGAAATTCGAACGTTTCTTCACTAAAGAAGGCAAGAAAGCCGCTGATTTATTCACATACGAACAGCGAACTTCTGTAATCAAAAACCCACAAGGTGATTACGTTTTCAAAATGGACAACGTCGAAGTTCCAAATACATGGTCGCAAGTGGCCACAGATATTCTGGCTCAAAAATATTTTAGAAAAGCTGGGGTTCCACAAGCCGATGGAACGCTGGGTGCTGAAAATTCAATTAAACAAGTAGCCCATCGATTGGCAAATTGTTGGAGACATTGGGGATCCGAAAACGGGTACTTCAATGGCAAAAAAGATGCAGACATTTTTTACGATGAATTGGTGTACAGCATTACGGCTCAACACGCTGCACCAAATTCGCCACAATGGTTTAACACCGGTTTGCATAGTTCGTACGGAATTACAGGCTCGCCACAAGGGCATTACTACTGCGAGCATAAAACCGGTGAGTTAAAACAATCTACCTCGGCCTACGAACGTCCACAACCTCATGCGTGCTTTATTTTATCTGTAAGCGATGATTTAGTTAACGAAGGAGGCATCATGGATCTTTGGGTACGCGAAGCACGAATCTTTAAATATGGATCGGGAGTTGGAACCAACTTCTCACAAATACGAGGTGCTGGCGAAATTTTATCGGGCGGAGGAACTTCAAGCGGCTTAATGTCGTTTCTGAAAATTGGCGATCGCGCAGCCGGTGCCATCAAATCGGGTGGAACTACACGAAGAGCTGCCAAGATGGTTACGCTCGACTTAGATCACCCGGAAATTGAGTTGTTTATAAACTGGAAAAAAGACGAAGAAAAGAAAGTAGCTGCTTTGATCGATGCTGGATATTCTTCGCACTATGAAGGCGATGCCTACCAAACCGTTTCGGGCCAAAACTCAAACAACTCGGTTCGCATTCCAAATAAATTCTTTCATGCCTTGCAAAACGGAACGGATTGGGATTTAACCGCCCGTACCGATGGAAGTGTTATGAAATCAATTCCTGCACAAAAACTGTGGGATGATATTGCCTATGCCGCTTGGGCGTGTGCAGATCCAGGGGTTCAGTACGACACCACCATCAACGAATGGCATACGTGTCCTCAAGGTGGGCCAATCAATGCATCCAACCCATGTTCAGAATACATGTTCTTGGATAATACAGCGTGCAACTTGGCTTCTTTAAATCTGCGTCATTTCTTTAATGCAGATACACAAGAGTTTAATGTAGAAGGCATTCGATATACTTCGCGTTTATGGACGGTGGTATTGGAAATTTCTGTTTTGATGGCACAATTCCCATCCAAAGAAGTAGCCGAATTGAGTTATGCCTATAGAACCCTAGGGTTAGGATATGCAAATTTGGGATCGGTATTAATGTTATCGGGCATACCGTACGATAGCGAAAAAGCTACTGCAATATGTGGAGCGGTTACCGCAATTTTAACCGGTACGGCGTACGCCACTTCCGCCGAAATGGCCTCATTCTTAGGAGCTTTTAAAGAATACGACAACAACAAAGAAGACATGATGCGTGTAATGCGCAATCACAGATACGCAGCGTACAATGCCAACGAATACGATGGTTTAAGCATTGAGCCGGTTGGAATCGATCCAAAATTCTGTCCGGATTACCTCCTTACTTCAGCGTGCAATTCGTGGGATGAAGCGGTGATGTTGGGCGAGAAACACGGTTATCGAAACGCTCAAACAACGGTTATTGCACCCACCGGAACCATTGGCTTGGTAATGGATTGCGATACCACGGGTATTGAACCCGACTTTGCCTTGGTAAAGTTTAAAAAATTAAGTGGTGGTGGATATTTTAAGATCGTAAACCAATCGGTACCAGGTGCCTTAAAAAACTTGGGCTATGCCAAAAATGAGATTGAACAAATCGTAAACTACGCCAAAGGGCAAGCAACCTTAAAAGGGGCACCCTACATCAATCACAAAACCTTAAAAGAGAAAGGTTTTACTAAAGAAGACATCCAAAAAATTGAATCCGGTTTGGCAGGAGCCTTCGAAATTGGTTTTGTATTTAACCAATGGTCGCTGGGAGTTGAAACCATGGAACGATTGGGAATTGACGAAGCAACCTATTCGGATTCGGAGTTCGATATGTTACAGCACATAGGCTTTACCGGAGAAGAAGTAGATGAAGCAAACAACTTTGTTTGTGGCACCATGACGGTAGAAGGAGCACCGTTTTTACGCGATGAGCACCTTCCGGTATTTGATTGTGCCAATCGTTGCGGGAACATAGGGGAGCGATACATCCACGCACACGGTCACATCCGTATGATGGCTGCAGCACAACCCTTCATTTCTGGAGCTATTTCTAAAACCATCAACTTGCCCAACGAGGCAGATGTGGAAGAAATCAAGTCGTGCTACGAATTGAGTTGGAAGCTTGGTTTGAAAGCAAATGCCTTATACCGAGATGGTTGTAAATTGTCGCAACCATTGAGCAACAAGAGTGATAGCAAAAAAGAAAAAGGGCTCGACAAAGAGGAAGTTTCTGAATTGATTGCAGAAAAAATTGAAAATGCGCTCGGCACGAAGAGTGAATATACTTTAGATCAGATTACGCCGGACATGGTGTTGGATGCTGCTAAGAAGATTATTGACGAATCAAACGATACCATCTTCCAGATGCAGCTATCGAACATTGTAGAACGCAAAAAACTTCCAAACAAACGAGGAGGATTTACCCAAAAAGCAAAGGTTGGAGGTCAAACCCTATTCATCCGAACCGGAGAATACAACGACGGCCGATTGGGCGAAATCTTTGTCGACATGCACAAAGAGGGAGCAACTTTCCGTTCGTTGATGAACTGCTTCTCCATTGCAGTATCCATAGGCTTGCAATACGGTGTTCCATTGCGCGAGTTTGTAGATAAGTTTACGTTTACCAAGTTTGAGCCTGCTGGATACGTAGAAGGGCACGACAACATTAAAAATGCAACGTCCATCATCGACTTTATTTTCCGATTGCTTGGATTTGAGTACTTGGGAAGAACCGATTTGGTTCAAGTTCCACCGGCAGAAAATACAGCGGATAATACGATCCAAAATTCTGCTGCATCTGAGGTCGTTAAAATTAAAAAACCTACTGCACAACCTTCATTAGCCGCTCAGCACAGCTTAAAATACAATCAACAAGAACAAGCGAATTCGAGTGATAAGTATTTGGCCAACATGCAAAGCGATGCACCTGCGTGCAACGAATGCGGCCACTTAACCGTTCGAAGTGGTACCTGTTACAAATGCCTTAATTGCGGCAACTCACTGGGCTGCAGTTAATAACAAATAAGTCTGTTTAAACAAAAAGCCTTCCGTCGATAGACGGAGGGCTTTTTTTGTGGTCTTTTTGGCGCACTGAAATTGCATCAGAAACCAAAGATGCCGTGCCTCCCTTATGGGTGATTGCTGATCGGGCAAGATGATGTTCAATGCGTTGGATAAGTTATGAAGTTGTTGTATTTTTTTGGGGGAGACGACGGGAAAATGAAGATGCTAATAAACCGAAGTTCCAAATACCTGTTGCATGATGTTCATACGGGAGAACCTTTCCGACTACTGGCGGATAGCAATAGCTGGTTCAAACGAATAGAACTAGATATAGCATACCCTCATATTGATTATGAAAGAAAGTTTAAGGGATTTAGCGCGATTTACAAATTCATCGAACAAACTTTGTTGACGGAAACGGAAGAATGGGAAGATTATGGCAGACTTTGATTCTAAAAGACTCCTATCCTGTATTTGATTATTTGCCAATCGAATCGTTAATAAAACAACGACAAGAACAGTATTATGAATCGCTTAGAAAATCAGATAATACCGGAGAATCAACGATATTTATTGAATTTATGCCTGAGATTCTTCTTGAATCATTAGAGGAGTTACTAAATTTTTAAAATGTAAGTTTAACGAATATCGATCGATTGAATCTCTTTAAAGTCTTTTATTTTACTATAGAAATCAGGCAGGTTTCGTTCTTTTTTTCTAAAAAAGAATGAAAAACAGGTTATAGGAGCCTGTCTGCCAAAGGCTGACTGGTAAGCCCTAATCGACAATAAACTAAGATATTTTTTTAAGATAAAGGAACATGCAAATGGCTCCGTTAGCCTCCCTCAAAATGGCGAAATAATTAATAACCTGAGTTCGATTAATCTTTTCAAATTCAGATTTGTATAGAACCCAAGAAGTAAGGCGAAAACAGGAAGGTTTATGTTTATAAACCGACTGATTTCA
>JBLHHI010000143.1:0-7530 GCA_047614125.1 Bacteroidia bacterium
ACATAGATAACGCGGCGTAACCGTTCCGAACCGTTAGGAACGTTTCTTAAAACCTGAGTTCGAGTAATTTTTACGATGAAAATCGCTTTTCACAAGTGAAATGCGAGCTTTTGTATAAAACCCTATTAACCTGAGTTCGATTCATATTTGCAGGTTCAGATTTTTATAAAATTGTATAGTCGAAGCGTCCTGTTTGTAGGTTTACCGGGGTAACCCAAGAATGGATAATGAAGACTATGCGGCTTTATTAAAAAGCAAATTTCTCATTTCCACTTGGCAACAGCAATCTACGTCATAAAAATCGTTCAAAATAGCCCGCTATTTTTTCACAATTTTCATTCGCATCTCTCCATTGACAAGCGTTCTGAACCGCAAGGATTAATCGAACTCAGGTTATTAGCTTCGTTGAAAGCAGTCGGTTTATAACTATAAACCTTCCTGTTTTCGCCTCACTACTTGGCCTCTATCCAAATCTGAATTTTAAAAGATTAATCGAACTCAGGTTTTGATATTAAATGGCAGAATAAAGCAACTGCAATTATTTAATGTAGACTACTAAATAATTTTTCAAAAAGCCTGCTTGGGTCAAAACCAAGCAGGCTTTTATATGGGAAAAAGAATGTACGCAACCAACAAACTAAATGCACCAGGGACCAACTAGAACCAGATGAATAAGAAAATTTTGAACTGTTTTTCATAGAGTAATCGCACTCAGGTAATAAAGGAGAAAAGAGAAGTGTATGACAAAAAACAATAGCCTTAAATTAAGAAAAAAGTCTAATTTAGAATGGCACTAAAAATGGGGTGCTTACACACCCACCCCAACAATCCTCGCACGATTTAACCAATTCGTAAGGTTTCAATGGCTGCAATATTTAATATTGCAATTCAAAGAAACGCATGGACATTAAAAAATGGGCTCAAAAGTTGGATGCCGCTGCGATGCAGGCAACGCCAATTGAGCAAATCAGCACAGAAATACAATATTCGGAAGATCAAGCCTACCAAATCCAGCTCGCTTCCATGCAAGAGCGATATGGTCGGGGCGATGAATTAATTGGTCTTAAGCTTGGTTTTACAAGCTATGCCAAGATGGAGCAAATGGGCGTTCACGATATGATTTGGGGCAGACTAACCCAGAACATGTTGGTAGAGAATGGAGGGAGTATTGACCTTTCCAACTTCATACACCCAAGAGCCGAGCCGGAGATTTGTTTTAAGCTGAGCAAAGACCTCGATCGAGAAATAACGTTAGAAGAAGCGCCCGATTTTGTGGAGGGAGTTGCGGCAGCCATTGAAATAATTGATTCTAGATATCAAAATTTTAAATTTTCATTGGAAGACGTAGTGGCCGACAATTGCTCTTCTTCTGCCTTTGTAGTGGGTACTTGGCATAAACCGGATACGAATATTCAAAACCTTTTAATGCAACTCTTGTTTGATGAAGAAGAAGTGGCCAAAGGTTCATCAAATGATATTTTAGGAAACCCGTGGTTGTCGGTTGTAAACGCCGCCAGATTGGCCAAAAAGTACGATCAACCCTTTGTGAAAGGATCCTATTTAATGGCTGGCGCATCCACACCTGCAATATTTATTAAGCCCAAAACTGAGGTGATTGCGAAGGTTGAAGGATTTTCCGTCGTCTCATTTAACGTAAACTAAAATCAAATCGAAACGTAAGAGTTAGTGGAAATGAAAGCTGCAGTAATCCGAAATCGAAGCATCCTAATAGGACTCTTCGTACTTTTTTTAGGGGTGATGGGTCAAAAGTGTATGTCGGGGATGGCCAAACCTCAAAGCCCCAAGTCGAGTTTCCGAATGGTAAACGTTTTAACGAAAACCGCGGTGGTTACCAACCATGCAGTTCTCGTTGAATTGAGTGGCCGGCTGGTGGCTAAAAACCGAATTGATCTTTTTTCGGAAGTTTCTGGGGTATTAAATTCAAGAAATTTTAGAGCGGGCAATCGGTATCAAAGCGGGCAAGTAATTGCGTCCATCGATAAAACGGAGCTCATGGCTAACATACAAGCCCAAAAAAGTCAATTGCTCAACAGCATTTCACAGATTTTGCCGGATCTAAGCATTGATTATCCAAGCGAGTTGGAAAAGTGGAAGGCCTATCATGCCGAAGTACGTTTCGACAAAACCACACCAACCTTGCCCGAAGTAACCAACGCAAAACTCAAGGTATTTCTATCTTCAAAAAATGTTTATACCACTTATTTTGGATTGAAATCGAGCGAGGAACGATTGCAGAAGTACAGTATTAACGCACCTTTTTCGGGGGTTTTAAGCGCTACAGAAATCACTTCAGGTGCGTTGGTTCGAGCTGGCCAAAAGCTGGGCACCTTCATTCAACCCAATGTTTTCGAATTGGAAGCATCCGTTGCGCTCGACGATCTTAAATACCTTACCCTGGGAGTTGAAGTTGAATTAGCCGGAGATGGCGATGAAAAATATCGGGGAAAGATTCTGCGCATCAACCCCGCCATCGATCCAGGTACTCAAACCGTTACTGTTTACATCGAAGTGAATAATACCACCTTAAAGGAAGGTCAGTATTTAACGGCGTCTGTTCGAGGTTCCGTTCTTCAAGATGTGGTTGAAGTGCCTAGAAATCAGTTAATTGAAGAGTCGTTTGTATACACCGTTGTTAATGACACTGTCTTAGAAAAAACGCCTATTGAGGTGGTGTACAATGGTAAAACCAACGCCTATGTGACAGGGTTGGATGGAAATAAAATTTTGGTAAATCAAGTGTTGAGTAACGCGTACGAAGGCATGATAGTAAAAGCGATAACATCCAAATAAACCCACTTGAAAAAGCTGATTTCATACTTCATAAAGTACCCCATTGCTGCCAATACAATGATGTTGGCCATCATCATTTTTGGGTTTGCATCGTATTTTAAAATCACGTCCAGTTTTTTTCCATTGGTCGAAAATCGAATCATTAACGTTGTTTTAGTCTACCCCGGTTCTTCGCCTGAAGAGATTGAAGAAGGTGTGGTTATTAAGATTGAAGAGCAACTGAAGGGAGTTACTGGAGTTGAACGAATAACCTCTAAGAGTGAGGAGAATAAGGCAAACATCTTAGTTGAAGTTGAAAAAGGATACAATACCAGCACGGCTCTCGAAGACGTTCAAAATGCGGTTAACGGAATAAACTCATTTCCAACGGGTCTGGAACGTCCAATTGTTGTTCTAGGCGAGAACGTCAACTTTACCATATCTTATGCACTTTCTTCCAATAAGGCCGAATTAAAAACGCTCAAGGCATTTGCCCGACAAGTAGAATCGGATCTCTTATCACACGATGGAATTTCGAAGGTTGAGCTCAAAGGATTTCCAGAAGAAGAAATCGAAATTGCCTTGGATGAAGATGCACTCAAAGCCTATAATTTAAGTTTTCAAGTCGTAGCCGCGGCCGTAAGGTCCTCCAACATTGATATTACGGGTGGTACCCTAAAAACGCAAGAAGAAGAACTGCTCATTCGCGGACGAAACAAGAGTTATACGGCACTTGAATTGGAAAATACCGTCATAAAGGCGCAAGCCGATGGAACTGTAATCCGGTTAAAGGATGTGGCAAATGTTGTAGACCAATGGGTCGACAATCCGCAAAAAAGTGTTGTAAACAACAACTTGGCCGTAGAAGTTGCGGTGAGCAGTACCGACAATCAGAACTTGCTTGATAATGCCGCCTATGCTCGGTTGTATTTCGAAGATTTTAATAAAACAAATAACACGGTTAAAGCCACTTTGATTAAAGATCAGAGCATAACCCTAACAGAACGACGTGATTTATTGGTGAACAATGGTCTGATCGGCATGTTCTTAGTTCTCATTCTACTGGCCTTGTTCTTAAACATTCGGGTGGCGTTTTGGGTAGCGGTGGGCATTCCCATTTCATTTTTTGGAATGGTCGTATTGGCCGCTTATTACGGCGTTACAATCAACGTAATCTCATTGTTTGGGATGATCATTGTTTTGGGTATTTTGGTGGATGACGGCATCGTTATTGCCGAAAATATTTACCATCATTACGAACAGGGCAAATCGGCCATTCGAGCGGCAATTGATGGAACCATGGAAGTAATCACCGCAGTTATTTCAGCCATTTTAACAACGATTATTGCCTTTTCTTTCTTTTTTATGGTGGATGGCAGGGCTGGAGATTTTTTCTCGGAGCTGTCGTTTGTGGTAATAGCCACCTTAGCCGTTTCGCTCATTGAAGCCTTGATCATTCTTCCAAGCCACATGGCGCATTCCAAAGCGCTTAAGGCCGGAGTTAAAAACAAGAATAAACTGGAACGCCTCACCGATCGGATGATGTTCTTTTTGCGCGACAAGTTTTACGCGCCCATCTTGCGATTTACGCTCAACAACAACTTTTTAACCTTGGCCATCATTCTGGCAACGTTCTTAATAACCATTGGCGCCTTTCAGGGCAAGATCATTAAAACAACATTTTTCCCGCCCATCGAACGAGATGACATAACCGTTGCGGTGAACATGCCCTCCGGAACCAGAGAGCATGTAACGGAAGAAAAACTCTTACAAATTGAAGACGCGGCTCGAACGGTTAATGAGTTTTTCAAAAAGCAACGAGGCGATTCGCAACAAGTGGTTATAAACATGGTGCGAAGAGTTGGTCCTCAAACATATACTGGCAACGTAGACATAACCTTACTTCGAGGAGAAGAACGACTCATTCCGGCTTACGTGATCGAAAATAAGCTGCGTGAGGTAACGGGTATTATTGCCGGTGCAGAAAAGGTTACTTTTGGTTCCGGAACTCCCTTTGGTAAACCCGTTTCCATTACCTTGCTCAGTCACGATTACAACCAGCTCAATAGGGCAAAGGAAGAGGTTAAATCAGCCATGCTAAAGCTTTCTGATTTGAAGGATGTGGTTGAGAACATTCAGCCGGGTCCACAAGAAATCCAACTAAAATTAAAAGATAAGGCCCATCTGCTCGGTTTGAATGAAGCGATAATTTTAGGTCAAATACGTCAAGGTTTCTTTGGATTGGAAGTTCAACGATTGCAACGCGGCATTGACGAAGTAAAAGTTTGGGTGCGCTATAAGAAGTCGGAACGATCTTCGATCCGAAACTTACAAGACATGCGCATTCGTACGGCTGATGGGTCTTCGTATCCTTTACGAGAATTGGCCGACTACCGAATGAGCAGGGGAGTAATCAGCATCAATCACTTAAATGGTCAACGCGAACAGACCGTGGAGGCCGATGTACTTGGGCCACAGGTAAGTGCACCAACGGTAATTGCAGATCTTCAGGAGAATTACATGCCCTCCATTCTTGCCAAATACGGCGGAGTAACGGCCTTGTACGAAGGCCAAAACAGAGAGGCGGCAAAAACACAGAAATCGGCTAAAACGGCCTTGCCATTGGTCTTAATTCTCATTGTAATTGTAATCACCTTTACCTTCCGATCCATTGGGCAAACCATGGTTATATTCATGCTCATTCCATTTAGTTTGGTTGGAGTGGCTTGGGGGCACTATGTACACGACGTGCAGGTGAGCATACTTTCGTTTTTGGGAATTGTTGCGCTCATTGGAATAATAGTCAACGATTCGTTGGTGTTGGTTACCAAGTTGAATGCCAGTTTAAAGGAAGGGACTTCATTTAAAGAAGCAGTATATCAAGCAGGTTATTCGAGGTTTAGAGCCATCTTCCTCACCTCGGCAACTACCATAGCCGGTTTGGCGCCAATCATTGCTGAAAAGAGCTTTCAAGCCCAGTTTTTAAAACCTATGGCAATTGCCGTTGCCTACGGAATAGCGATGGCAACCGTATTAACATTAATTATGTTGCCAGTTATGTTGGTGGTTTGGAGCAAGATTAAACTTTTGGCACACCGAGTTTGGCACAATGAAAGTATAAATCCGGAAGCATTAGAACCGGCCGTAATTGAAAAAGAAGCAGAACACGATGACTTTGAATAGTACTATCAACCCTAGGTGGATCGTTTGGATGCTTGCCATTTGCGCACTGTTTGCAAAGAGCGTTCAAGCACAAAACGAAGTTTTAACGCTGGAAATATCCATTCAAGAGGTGTTGGCCAACAACTTCGACGGCCAATTGGCTAAGATCGATTTGGAGATTTCCCAGAACAACAACACTAAAGGACAAGCCGGACTCTTGCCTACGGTAAGCATAAACTCAGGTGCGAATTACAGCAAGAACAACACAAACTTAGAATTTGCCGGAGGCATACCTCCAGCCAAGGTAGACGGCGCTCAAAGCACTTCTTACAATGCATCCCTCGGTGTTAACTACACGATTTTTAATGGCTTTGCCCGAATCCGAACCTTCGAGAAATTTCAATACGCAGAGAACATGAGCGAAATGCAACTTCGACTTACCATCGAAAATGCAGTGGTTACCACCATAGGTTTGTTCTTAGATGCAGCTCGTTTAGAGGCTGATATTAAGGCAGTTGAGTCGGCCATTGAACTTTCAAACCTTCGGGTAAAGCGCGCTGAAGTTTCGAGATCCTTGGGTTTGAGTACATCGCTCGAACTTTTATCTGCCCAGGTTGACCGGCAAACCGACAGCGCCAACTTGCTCAATCTTCAAAACAACGTGCGGTTAATTAAGTCGCAAATGAATTTTTTTATGGGAAGAGCCATTGCCTCAGAGTTTTTGGTCGAACCGCCCACAGCCATGGTCATCGAGTCTTCGTTAGCAGAATTGACTGATGCGGCAAAACAGAACAGCACAGCCTTGGTTTTGGCAGAAATACGCAGGAATATGAGCGAGTTGGATCTCGACATTGCAAATGCCAACACCATGCCCACCATTAATTTAAATTCGAGCTATGGCTTTAACAATGCGCAGAATGGAGCGGGTATTGTCTTGAAAAACAACAACGTAGGATTTTCGAGTGGCATCACCTTGAGCTTGCCCATTTACAGCGGAGGAAAGGTAAAAACGGCCATCGCCAATGCGCAGCTTCAAGTAGACCGAAGTGAAATGACGAAGGCACAGAACTCCTTGAGCATCGAAAAGGAAGTGTACGACCAATGGTACAATCACCAATACTTTACGCAAATCATCGACTTAGAAACTAAAAACATCGAGGTAGCCGGATTAAACCTCACTAAAGTTGAATTGGCTTTTAAGCAGGGGAGTATAACCTCCTTAGAACTTCGTCAAGCCCAACTCAATGTATTATCGGCTCAAAACCGCTTGAACGCAGCCATTTACAACAGAGAGAAGGTGGCGTATCAGCTTTTGAGGTTGCAAGGAAGGTTGATTAATGATTGATGGTTAACGTTTGATTGAAAATGGATGATTGAGAATTGACAATTTGTATATTCCTTATTAGTGTTAATCTGGTCAACACTAATTAGGGGATATACATGGAAACAATTGACTAAGACTGAAAAAAGTTGTCACATTTTAGAGTTTTTAAACTTAGAAAAATGTCACAGAAAAAGAAGCAACTTCGTCCAGTTCGTCGTTACAGCGAAGAACTCAAAAAACACATTGTCAAACAA
>JBLHHI010000144.1:0-7500 GCA_047614125.1 Bacteroidia bacterium
GGCAAACTTTCAACGGAGTTCATATAGGTTTTAGCATTCCGCTTTGGGAAAATAAGAACATGGTTGAAGCGGATCTAGCCAATCACACATTTAATAATTTGAATCTTGAGGACCACAAGAATGAACACTTTTTCGAAATTCAACAGAAATATGAAAAACAGATCCAACTGGGTAAAACATTAATCGAATATGAAATGCTGTTTGCCAATATAAACACCGTTCAACTTCTGGATAAATCGCTGGCCCTTGGTCATATTTCAACGGTTGAGTATTTTTTGGAAATGACCTATTATTTTGAAGCGTTAAAGAATTATTTGCAGATTGAAATGGAGTATCATCAAATCATAGCCGAACTCTATAAACATAAATTGTAATTAAATTATTGGATGCCAACGTACTAGTGCGATGAACGAAAAACGGCTTACCCATAAATCACCTGTCGCATGGTTCCCAGTTTTTCTTCCGTTTCATCCCATTCCAATTCAGGCAAACTTCCAACATTAATTCCCGCTCCAGCAAAGAGCAAGGCAAGACCACGATACCGTTTCATGCATCGAATGTTTACGTACAACTCGGAAGCCTGTGATGAAACTACGCCGATAAAACCCCCATATAATTCTCGGTCAAATTCTTCGGTTTTTCGGATAAAGTTGATGGCGGAATTTTTTGGAAACCCTCCAAGGGCAGGCGTTGGATGAAAGGTTTGAAGAACTTCATCAAGCACCATGTTTTCAGTAAAATCTGCCTCAATTGGTGTGCATAGGTGCTCAATGGTTCCAAGCTGTTTGTTGAAAGTTGCAAGCTCAACAACCGATTGGAAACCCAAGGTATTGAGTTTGTTTAGTATGTATTCTTTCACAATGGCTTGCTCGTGAATCTCTTTTTCTCCCCAAGGGTCTGTGCTATTTGCCATTCGAGTTCCAGCCAAGGCTTCCGTATGTAAGCGGTTGTTTCTAATCTTTAAAAATGTTTCTGGACTGGCGCCCATCCAAGTTCCCAAGTTAGTATGATGAAAGGCGTAACAAAACTGGTTGCTTTGATTGGTTAATCGCTCAAACTGATCAAAGATTGTACTGTTTTTATCTTCTGATATGATCTCGGTTGCAAGTTTGGATAAAACAACCTTATTAAATGATTGTGCCTCAATTTCTTTTAACGCAAGATCTACATGTTGCAGATAGTCATTTTTATGCGTTGGAGCGGGATAGTGGTTGATTTCAAGCAAGTTAAATGAGGATCCAATTTCGTTGAGTTCTTCATGGGTGAGTGATAATTTGGAGATGATTTCGAAGAAATAAGCGGACTTGTCGAAAAAACCACTTACCGCAAAGTAGGAGGTGCCTTCATCCAACTCATCTTCAAGATTGGGGCGATGATTTGCATTGAGCAAGAGGAGGGAGACGGTTTGCTCACCGGGGTAGCGCAACACCACAAAGGGTTTGTTTTGCTCAATGTGTTGAGAAGCTGTGTTGTATGAATTGGAGGATGTCAAAACTTGAGGCTATGGTTTTTCAATTACGGCCAAGGTCATTCTACAAATGCAAATCAAATCGCTGTGGTCGTTCGTAATATCTATTTGCCAAACTTGCGTTCGTCCACCTAAATGAATGGGTGATGCCTTGGCGTGAACATATCCGCTGCGCACTGCTTTAAGATGATTCCCGTTTATTTCTAATCCTACACAGGCCTTTCCTTC
This sequence comes from Bacteroidia bacterium, assembly GCA_047614125.1. Taxonomy (GTDB): domain Bacteria; phylum Bacteroidota; class Bacteroidia; order NS11-12g; family UBA9320; genus JBLHHI01. The sequence continues at coordinate 1,697 of JBLHHI010000144.1, forward strand.
GGGTGCCGATAAATTTCCGGCCAAGCTGGCTACAGATTCTGCCAACGCCAAACTTGCTCCACCATTTAATATGCCCATGGGTTGCTTGGTCCGATCATCTACTGGCATCTTCATTGTGAGCGAATTACTCCCAATTTCGGTTACCTCCATTCCAAGATGTCCTGAAAGAGAATTTGAAATAAATCGGTTCAATTCGTTAAGATTGATATTTTTGCCACCCAACATGTCTTTTAGCTTTATGAGTACAAATAAAACCATTTATATTATCCGTCACGGGCAAACCGACTTTAATAAGAATGGAATTATTCAAGGCAGTGGCATCGATAGTGAATTGAATGAGACGGGCCTTTGGCAGGCAGCGCAATTTTACCTTCACTATCAGCACGTACAGTTCGACCAAATTTTCACCTCTCAGTTGCACCGAACCAAGCAAAGTGTTGCCGCCTTCGAACGAAATGGAATTCCAACAAAGGCACTACTTGCTTTGAATGAAATTAATTGGGGAATCTTTGAAGGAAAGGAATCAACCCAGGAAAGGAAACAAGCGTATAATCAAATTGTTATGGATTGGCGTGCCAATAAACTGGATCAGCCCATTGAAGGGGGTGAAAGTCCGTTGGACATGTTTTATCGTCAGCAAAGTGGATGGGAAGAAATTACGAAACACCCCGGTCAAAATCTATTGATAAGCATGCACGGAAGAGCGCTTAGATGCTTTCTTTCGCTCATTTTAAACACGCCATTAAAAGACATGGACGACTATGGTCACACCAACTTGTGTTTATATAAGGTTGAATATAGAATGGATGGGACGGCGTTTTTATTGGAAGCAAATAACACCAACCATTTGAGCATCGGCAAGCCGGACGGGGTTAAACCGTCATAATTTCTTTTTCTTTATGCGTAACCACATCGTCGATACGTTTAATGTAATCGTCGGTAATTTTCTGAACCTCTCCTTCACCATCTTTGGCGGCATCTTCAGAGATTCCATCTTTCTCGAGTTTTTTAATTTCTGCATTGCCATCTCTTCTCAAGTTTCGAATGGCAATTTTTCCGTTTTCCGCTTCCACCTTAACCGACTTTACTAGGTTTATACGTCGTTCTTCGGTAAGTGGAGGAATGTTAATGATGATTATTTCACCATCGTTTTGAGGATTATAACCAAGATTGCTGTTGATAATGGCACGTTCAATATCGCGCAAGATCGTTTTCTCCCAAGGTTGCACAACGAGGGTTCGTGCATCGGGGGTGTTTACGTTTGCCACTTGATTTAACGGAACGGTTGATCCATAGTACTCTACGTAAATTCCATCCATCATACTTGGAGTGGCCTTACCTGCTCGAAGCTTGCTCAATTCGATGCTGAGATGCTCGAGCGCTTTACTCATATTTTCCTTCGTATCATCCAGAATACTTTTAACAAACTCGTTCATGGCAAACTATTTAGTGCAAACGTAAAAGATTTTTTGTGCTGAAAAAAGCGCAAAATTTGAGTTTAATTAATATTTTAAAATTGTGCTTTGTATAGAACCGAATCGGGTAGGCGAAAATAAGAGGGCTGATTGTATGAACGGAATGCATAGAAAACAGAGAATATGGTTTTGTGTATGAACCTTCGTTTTACAGGTGTGCAAAAGGATTTACAGTGCATTAATTACTTGAAACAAACTGTTCACAGGCCTTGTAAATTAAAAATATCAATCGAATTTAGATTTTAACTTAAAGGCCAACAATATTTTTCATATACACCAATTGAACAAATATTACCGCAAAGGCAAAGAGTAGAATCACAATATTTGTGAGGAGTCTTCTGGATGCAAAAAAGCTCGAAAAGCTGACGATGAAGTTTAATGGGAGCGACATCAACACCAATGCACCCAAGGCTTTTGTGCCTGAAAAGGCGAATAATATTCCAATAAAAATCAACTGAAAAATAAACATGTTGAAGATCTTGCGATTTTGAGTTTGCATAAAGCGCAGCTGTCCAAATCCTTTATAAATTGACAATAACAACACCGCTCCAATGGCAATGTAGGTGGCAATGAATTCGGGTTTCGAAAGTGCAGTTAAATCCAATTGCAAGGTTGTTAAATCCGACCACCATCTCAACGTCCATTCGCGCGAGATGAAAAGATAGCTCAAGCCTGCTACATTAATTAAAAGCACGGCGGCAGAAGTTAAAAACAACAAAAAACGATTTATGTCGAACACCGCAAAGAGATTGAGCATTAGCAAAACTAAGGGAAGCAAAAGCAGTGTGTTTGGAACTAAAAACAAGCCAATGCTAAACACCACGGCAATGTCGACGTACAGTTCATAATCTTGCATCTGCTCTTCGTGCAAGTTGAAGAGCCGATTATAAATGTAGAGCAAAATGAAGTTGTAGAGCACAAAGTTTAAGGCCAAGAATTGCTCGGGAAGATTCAAGCAGAACATGAGGTATACTGCTAAAGGCCAATACGTAATTTGTTCAAAAAATTGCGTTTGAACCATCATTCTGCTCAAAATTACCCCTTGTATAAATAAGAGGAGAACCAGAATTATTGGGTAAACGTTGAAGTTGCCTATGTCCCAAATTAAGTTCGGATGAAGCCCATTGGCCAGTTGATCAAGCGCAACAGTGAACGGAAGATAATTAAGAATGAGGACGAAGAGAATTGCCAGAATTACCGACAAAACATTTCCGCGTTTAATGATTGCAATCAATTGGGATATACGAGTTTAAGCATTGAAAACTTGTTGTCTTTCGATACGGGCAATAATAAAGTATTGTAACCAATTTGCTTTGCTTCCGAGGGAATTATTGAGACGTAATTTGCGTCTGATCGAATCAGTATTTTGTTTGAAACTTCGCCTTCAGGGGAAAAGGCGTATTGAATTACATCGCCGTTGGTTCGCAACCGATCGTTGTACAAGATGTATAGGTTAGAACGGGTGTTGGCTATGGTTATTGACGAGTAGTATCCGCCATCGTTCAAGGAGCTCTGGCTTTTGTTAATCACATGTTTCCACTTAACATCGTATTCCGAATCCAAAGAAAGTACTAAAACATCGTCAAAGTTGTACATATTGCGCGACATGGTTTGCGGCAAGCCGTTCACATAAGTTATATCTTGTTCCATTAAAAAAGATGAACGCTCCGCAATGAGAGTAATACCTCCATCCGAATTTGGAATGGTTTCGATTATTTTAAAGTTCTTAATTCCGTCGGAGCCCAGGCCCAGTTTATCGCCCAGCAAATCTTCTACAAAGTTTGGAGTAAACTTCACATAATTCGATTTGGGCGGATGGTTTCCATCAATCCAAAACTCAAAGTTATACAAGCCTTTAATGCCATTTTCGTCAAATAAATCGGAGTTTTCCGAAACCTCGATATTCGGATCACGCTGCTTCAAATAAAAGGCCGTCAGATTAATTTTGTTCTGAAATCGATCCCACGAAAAATACGAACCGATGATTTGTAAACCGCTGTCGAGCACGGCGTAATCAAACATTGAGTCGCTTTTTGCCTTGTAATGAAAAATGCTCCATGAACCGGGTACGGTAATACCTCTTCGTGCAACCACTTGTCGCTGCCCAACTAAGAAAAAGGCATTTCCTTCATTGTCAATAATGGAGTTTGTGAGCATGAATTCTTCGTAGTCTATTCGTATTTCAAGGTGCTTAGAATGGATTAGTTGCATTGATGTAGTAAAAACATTTAGGTGGAGCGAACGCCGATTGGCGCGAGTTTTTTCGGTGTGATAAATCAAAATCTTGCTGCGATCATTCGACATCTTTACTCTAAAATCACCTTTGTCGTAGTAATCTACCAATTCGGAGGTAAAGTGGGTTACGGCATCTCCTTTTGCATTTATATCAGCATCAAAGAATTGAGATTGCACTTCGTTGAGCATGGTTTTACGGTTAAAGTGGGTGGTAATAAGAAGGATGCCGTTGTTGGTTAGTTCGGCATGAAGCAGGCGCGATTTTTTGAGTAAGATGTTTTTGGTCGTCATCAAACCCAGTTGATGGCGATATCGCTCTATTATCACATTTTTGCTTAGAAATTTATTGCGGAAGCGTAGCAGATAAATTCCGTCGTCGTTTTCGCCAATAACACCGGTAAAAACCGCACTGCCTTTCAGTTTGCGCGTGTTGCTCCACTCCATTTTTTGAGCAAATGCCGAATAAGATGAAATTAAAAGGCAAGCAAGGAGGAAAGTGGGAAATATTTTAAACAAATTTGTGCGCATCTTGTAGTTGTAACAAAGAAAGTAGAAAAATTAGTATAAACCCATTTGAAGACAACATTTCAAACTTCCTCCGAAGTGCTTCCTGAACGTGCCGTAATTGTGGCGGTTGAGCAGCAAAAGCAAACCGAATTGCAAACGCGCGATTATCTCAATGAACTGATTTTTTTGGCAGTAACTGCCGGAGCTGAAGTTGAAAAGACCTTTGTTCAGCGTTTAGAGATTCCCAACCCCAAAACCTATGTGGGTACCGGAAAGCTTAAAGACATTGCTCAATACGTGGAGGATCACAAAATTGAAACCGCCATTTTTGATGATGAACTTGGGGCTTCACAAATTCGCAATTTAGAGGCTGAGTTAAAATGCAAGATCATCGATCGATCCACCCTAATTCTCGACATATTTGCCAAAAATGCACGGACTACTCGCGCTAAGGCTCAGGTGGAACTTGCGCAAAGTGAATACCTCTTGCCGCGACTAACTAGATTGTGGACACACTTAGAAAAGCAACGCGGGGGAATTGGGATGAAAGGTCCTGGTGAAAAAGAAATTGAAACCGATCGAAGGGTCATTAGAGATAAGATATCCAACCTTAAAAAGAAGCTGCAACAGATTGATAAGCAAAGTGTTACACAGCGTAAAAGCCGATCAGATTCTTTTCGAATTGCCATTGTTGGATACACCAACGTTGGGAAGTCGACGATCATGAATGCGCTTACCAATGCCGATATTCTGGCAGAAAACAAGTTGTTTGCTACCCTCGACTCAACGATTCGTAAACTGGTTCTAACAAAGGACGCAGAGGTATATGAACCGCCCATCATCACACTTTTATCCGATACGGTTGGGTTTATTAGGAAGTTGCCACATCAGTTGGTGGAGAGTTTTAAATCTACTTTGGATGAGATTTTAGATGCCGATTTGATCTTGCACGTTGTAGATATTTCGCACCCAGCCTACGAAGAGCAAATGGAAGTTGTACAAGAAACCTTGTCGGAAATTGGAGCCGCCGACAAAAAAGTGTTGATGGTATTTAATAAAATAGATCAATTCAAACCCGAGGCAACTTCTGACGATATTTTTGAGGATGAAACCATTTACGACATCCAAAAATTTAAGAACACATGGTTGGCAAAGGAAAATGCGCCAGCGGTTTTTATGTCGGCCTTTAATAAAAACGACGTAAACGATTTGCGCATGGAGTTGTACGAGTTGTGCAAAACACTCCAGGGCCGATGAATAAGTTCACATGTTTGTAATAAAATTAGAATGAAAAATGAGTTTGCGGCCTTGTTGGCCACCCGAGTTTTGATGATCCGATTAATTGATGGTTTGTCGAATGAGCAAATGAATGCGATACCTACAGGCTTTAACAATAACATTATTTGGAATCTTGGTCATGCTTTTGTGGTGCAGCATCAATTAACCTATGGCCTATGTGGCTTAAAGTTTGACGTGAGCTCAACTATGATTGAAGAATTTAAAAAAAGCAGCAAGCCACAGCGAGCGTTTTCGGCAAATGAAATTATTGAGTTGCGCGAACGTCTACTGACGTCGCATGCCAAGCTT
>JBLHHI010000145.1:0-7490 GCA_047614125.1 Bacteroidia bacterium
ATATATCAAAATGCAAACACAGATTTTTGGAGTAAATTTATGAACAAGAATTGCCGGGGAGCAGTCGCTTCGCTTTTGCTGAATTTTGTTCGTCCTTCCGACGACGAATGAAGAATCTTTTGGAGAGGATGTAGGCTGTCTATATATATTTTATTCGCCACCAAGGAAAAATCAGAAAGGCCCTGAGACGAGCTCAGGGTGACTCATTGGGTTTTTTGAAGGTTGGTATGGATACGGACGATTATATATCAACATGTCCAACTGCAGAGTTTTGTGTATGAAGTGGAAGTACCCATTGGATTTTAGCACAATATCAATTCAACATTCATAATTTAATTCGCCGCGGCGAACATAATTGACCAGAATGGTCAGAATTAACAACATCGTAAGCTGTAATGACATTGCACTTTTTATATTTGCACCTTGATAGCATGAGAAGAGTTGTAGTATTTGTTTGCTTTCTTTTTTGTTTCTTTGGTATGGTGGCAGCACAAACTGCTTCGTACGATGATAAAGTTACCAGTGCCTCGAATGTTCGGATGAATGTTTCGAACGTTGGAACCATTGGTAATGCCTTTCAAGGATATCGCAATGGGAGTGGAGATCAAAGTTGTGAATACCCCGCCGGATCGGGTATTGAACACCTATTTGAAGGTGGGATTTGGGTGGGTGGATTAATCGACGGAAACGTAATTTCCGTTTCTACCTCCGCACTCGATGCCACTGCCGGTTATGCAACGGGGAAAGGTGGATTTGAATTTACCGCCGAAGTGGGCAGCAAGCTCAATGAACGGTCGTCGCTCTTTAACTCTCCCTTTTTCTCGCCAGCATCGGTTTCTCATCAAGATTACTTTGCAACCTTTACCGATAAAAACATCGTTGTGCCTGGAACCAACGTGCCCATTTCGGGTCACAGTCAGCCCATGGGCTTAACGGTTAACATGGAAAGCTATAATTGGAATTATGCCTTTAGCGATTTCTTTGTAATTCTCAACTACAAGGTTACCAATAATGGAACCAGCACTATTGATAGCGTATACTTCGGACTTTGGACTAATACCGTTGTTCGAAACATCAATGTTTCACCTGCTGGAAGTGGTGGAGCTGCCTTTTATAATAAGGGCGGAAATGGTTATCTCGATACCTTGTTAATGTCGTATTGCTACGACAATGCCGGCGATGTTGGATTTACCGAGAGCTACGTTGGTCAGAAATTTTTAGGGGCCGAAGACAAAACGGGTTTCTTGCATCCAACCATAAAAAAAGGATTTAAAGCACATTATAATGCGTGGACTTTTAACAGTTCAAGTGACCCGGTGTTTTTTCAACCCATATCCGATCAAGGTAGGTATACCAAACTTACCTACGGCTTAAACAATAACAAATGCTGGGATTGGCAAGGTTCACCTCCATCGGAATGTGGCGCACGAAGCTTTAAAAACCAATTGAATGATGCTGGAAACAGATCCGACTTGACATCTGTTGGACCGTTTAAATCATTGGCTCCTGGAGAATCCATCACCATTTCCTATGCCGTTATTATGGGCAAAAAGTGGGAAGACGGGAATCCAAACTCCGACAATACCTACCAACAACAAACCATCTTGCGCGACAATGCCAATTGGGCTCAAGTTGCGTATAATGGAGAAGATAAAAACTTTAATGGCGTTTTAGATCCTGGAGAAGATGTAGATCAAAACGGAGAAATTACCCGATTCATCTTGCCCGCTCCACCGCACATTCCAAACACCAAATTGGTTACCGGGGAAAATAAGATCGAAGTATATTGGAGCAACAACGCAGAAAGCAGCGTTGACCCCATTACCCTCGAAAAAGATTTTGAAGGATATCGAGTATACATGACCAATTTGGGTTTTGACGTTACCAAGGTTCCAAACCTGGCTCTAGACTTAAAAAAGATTGCCGACTGGGATAAGTCGGGAAACTTCCTTTTTAACGAAACAGGTTTTGAATCCATAAAATTAGCGCAACCCGTTCAATTTGAGGGAGATACCACAACTTATCATTATAAGTTTACCATTAATAACATCCAAAACGGCTGGCAATATGCTGTTTCGGTTACGGCCTATGATCGTGGAAATATGAACAGCAATCTAGAATCGCTCGAGTCTACCATCTTGGGTAACAACTTTAGAGCCTTTGCGGGCAAACCCATTAATACCAACCTTTCCACCAACCAGCCCTTCGTGTATCCAAACCCATATTATGCTGGAGCGGCTTGGGAAGGAACCAGTAATTTTCAAGAACAAAGTAGAAAGATCTACTTTGCCAACCTGCCAAAAACCTGTATGATTCGAGTTTTTACCACGGCCGGTGATTTCATCGACGAAATTTATCACAACGGTCAATACGATGGTACCGATACACGTTGGACACAAACCTTTGGAGCGGAAGCTACTGATCGGAATGTGTACAGCGGTGGCGAACATGCCTGGGATTTGCTCTCGGAAAACACTCAGATTATTGCACGGGGAATCTATGTTTTTACTGTGGAGGATTTAGATACGGGCGAAACTTCGAAGGGGAAATTTGTGGTTGTTAAATAGCGAATTAAGCGCATTGAGTATGATGCGAAAGAATATATATATATGAAAATGAAAACTTTACTTCAAAAAACTCTAGTTCTTGCCATTTTAGTTGGTGGATTTTTTACCTATGCCTCTGCGCAATATCAAAAGATTAGTGTTAGGCAACTTCAATTTGTATCGGCAACCAATTTGGCCGCTTGCAACGATTCGTCGGCATACCTCGGAGACACGGTAACCATTGTTGGACGTGTTACTTGTGACGCGAACCTGATTGACGTTCCTTCTTCATCGGTTCAAGGTGGATTTAGACCCTTTGTTCATGTAATGGATACCGCCGACAATTCTTCGGGTGGTGATTTTAAAGGATTGCAAGTAATGGGAGTTTACACCGATGCTTCTGGAGCATCGCTTCCTGTAACCGACATTTATAACCTGTATGCAGGTATGGTTGTTGAGTTTACCGGTATTGTGGGTAGATATCAAGGCGAAACACAGTTGAGTGTTTTGAATAATTCGTCGATGAATGTTTTAGGAAATTCTACCGCGCCTGCCCCTGTGGTAGTTGACTTGGGCAAGCTCAACGGATCCGGCCGAGTAAACAACCTCGAAACGGGTGAAGAGTACGAAGATTCGTATGTTGAGATTAGAAACCTTACGGTAATTAACGTTCAGCCTTTCAACAACAACCGAGTTAGCTTTGACGTAACCGACGAAAACGGAAATACCATTAATATATCCGATCGATTCTTCGTTCAAAAAACAGGTTCGTATTCTACTTCACGTTCGAGTGCTCCGGTTAAACAAGGCACCTTTGTTGCTCCCGCTGTTGGAACCAAATATGATTATTTACGAGGCATCGTTATCCATTCAGACAACGGATGTACCGGAAACAATGGACGAGGTTATGAACTTAATCCATTCGATACCAGCCATTACCGAGTTGGCAAAACTCCACCGAGTATTACTAAGGTGGTTCGAACTCCATTGGTTCCTAAAGATGTAGATAAGGTTATAATGGAGGCTAAGATCATTGATTTTGATGGAACGGTTGCTTCAACCAGCTTGTTTTATACTACCAACATTAATGCAGCCTACAATGCCTTTATCGAGGTTGTAATGGTCTTAAAATCAGGCACAACAGATACCTATGAAGCTGAAATTCCAGCAAATACGGAAGGTACAATTGTGCGATACTATCTCTATGCAACCGATGATATTGGACAAAAGAGCTACATGCCGTTTTCGGCCAGCGCAGGAACCAATCCAGACTTTAGCTTTTATACCGTAAGAAACAATGGCTTGAGCATTTCGGATGTTCAGCGTGTGCTAAACGTGCAAAACGATGCATCTCCATACAACAACCAAGTAGTTACCGTTACAGGTGTGGTTACGGCCAGCGCCAAGGCGTACGATTTGGAAGCCATTTATATTCAGGATGCAACCGCTACCGAATGGGCAGCAATTAAGTGTCAAGGAAACTCAGACTTAATTAAGCTCTACAGAGGAGATGAAGTTACGGTAACCGGAACAGTTGCAGAAAGCTTTGGTTTTACCATCTTGAACGTAACGAGTGTTACTAAAACCGGAAACATAGTTTCGATTAAACCCGTTGCAATCGATCCTTCAGATTCGACTTTTTACTTCAGCAAGAACGCAGAAAAGTACGAAGGAATGTTGGTAGGCATGGCAAATCCAGCCGGCGGTAAGGTCTATATCTCAAATCCGCGCTATAACAACTTTGGAGAATATCTAATTTCAACCAACGAAGATGCTAGCTACGGTATGTCTAGAAGAGTTCAAGCCGGTATTCAAAACGCTACCAATGCAAGCAGTTTGTGGGTTTCATTGGTTTCTGATTCTACGCTTAAAGATCAAAGCGGTACGATGAACGTAGCTCCAATTGAAACAGCAAAGGGCATGTCGTTCGACACCGTTGTGGGTATCATGTACTACGGCTTTGGAAATTACAACGTGCTTCCAAGAAATAACGACGACTTTATTGGCTCATCGGTAACCCTTTCAGGAACAATGTATCCAGATCGAGTATCTGTTGAGAATTTGACAACGAACAATCGAGTATTGCGTTTTTATCCAAATCCAACAACCAACCGCTTAAACGTTCAACGTGTTTCTGCCAACTTGGGAACGATTTCGATCAAAGTTTACAGCTTAACCGGAAGTTTGGTGGCCTCTTACGAAGTAGATCAGCAAGGATCGATCGACGTTTCTATGCTTACTCCAGGCGCATACATCTTGCATTGTGTGGATGGAGATAACAATCAAGTAGGAAGTTTCCGATTGATTAAACAGTAGGATTTTAGACCATTTGAAGCTAACATCTCACATTAGAATGAAGGTAAAAATTGGCAGGAGGTTTTTGGCATTGGCTGCATGCCTTCTGTCTGTTTTATTTTTTTGGGGATGCAAGGATGATCTGGTGGTTGAAAACCTTCCACCCGATTCACATATATCGATTGAGAAAATAGATTTGCACGGCCAAAATAGGCTGAACAGCAGTGTTTATTTAAGTTGGTATGGAACCGATCGTGACGGATATGTAGTTGGATACGAGTATTCGTTGGATGGAACAACGTGGAAGTTTACGGAGCGAAGAGATAGTGTTTTCCGCTTTTCGATTGATGCGGGTCTTGATACCTCCGACATTAGTTTTTACTTGCGTGCCATTGATGACCATGGAGTTAAAGATCCAACGCCGGCACTGTTAATCATTCCGTTAAAAAACTCTCCTCCAGAAGCCAATTTTGAAGAAAAGAGTTTTCCAACAGACACAGCATATTCAGTGGTTACCTTTCGGTGGAATTATAAAGATCCGGATGGAAACCACACCGTAACAAAGGCCTTTCTTAAAGTGAACGAAGGGGAATGGTTTGAGCTTGATCGGAGTAAGATTCTCATCAGTCTACGAGCAGAGGATACGAAGCTTTTGGGCACTTCAAAAGCCGATCTCTTTTACGATACCGATTTAAATAAGGTTGGATCCATCGACGGTTTTAACAACGGTGGAAGCAATGTATTTTATCTCAAGGTAGTCGACATTGCCGGCACCGAAAGCAAGGTAGATACATCTTCGAACTTATTTGTAAAGCATCAAACCAGCGATCTCTTACTTATTGGAGGCCAACCGGCCGGCATCAATGCCTTGTATAAAAACTTCGTTTCCAAATCGTACGGAAACGTGGATGCGGTAGACTTTGCGGATGATCAAGGACAATATCAGCCCATTTTTTGGAACCCAACTTTTTCGTTGCTCACAGAAAAATATGATAAACTGGTTTTCAACTGCGATCAAAGTTTGTTCACCAATCGGCTCTCGGGCCAATCGGGTTTGTTGCTCGAATTTGCCGCACAAGTGCTTCAAAATTACACCAATAAGGGAGGTAAGTCGTTCATTTCCACCAGCTTCCCAGCAGGTTTCGATCCAAGCTTAATTCGTGGAGCTTTGCCGGTAGACAGCTTATCGCGCACGAGTGGTCAGGCCACTGTAGTGAACGATTCGTTTATTTATTCGTTCCAGGCAGGTTTGCCCAGCTTGCAACCCTCTAACCTAGTTTTAGGACTCGATCCTTTTGTTAAAACGGCAGATGCCTTCCCGTATTATTTCGCTCAAATAACTCGTTTTGGGGCTTGGAAAGGTACCAACGTGGTTGGCGTTCGAAGAACCAACAACGGCAAAGTTGATGGCAAAACTAATCAGGTCTTTTTTAGCACCGAGCTGCACTTATATAATAAAGATCAAGCCAAGTTGCAACAGCTCTTTAACCATGTAATTAACACCGAATTAAATTGGTAATGGCATCGTATAAAAATATTGCTTTAATCGTATTGTTTGGATTGATTTCGAATTTGACCTTGGCTCAAACTGGTATTATTAAAGGCAAGGTAACCGATGCCAAAACAGGTGATGACTTAGAAGCCGCTACCGTTTTATTGGTTGGAAGTTATTACGGCATTGCAACGCAAGCCGATGGCTCTTATGCCATTGGCGATATTAAACCGGGAGATTACACGGTATCCATACAATACGTTGGCTACACCCAACAATACTTTACCGGTATAAGCATAAATGCCAACCAAACAACGGTATTAAATGCGCAACTCGAGTTGTTGGAGAATACGCTTGGAACCGTTACTGTGATTGGCAAGAAGGGCTTGGTGAAACTGGATGAAGGCGATTCTAAAATTTCCATTTCGGAGCGAGAAATTGGTGACATGAATGTTCGCGATGTTAAAGAAGTGGTGGCCTTACAAGTTGGGGTTACGAAATCTACCGACGGACTCCAAATTAGAGGTGCTCGAGTATATGAAACCCTTTACCTTATTGATAACATTACCGCTCAAGACCCATTGGCCGGAACGGGCTTTGGGGTAGAAGTTTCGAGCGGGTCGATTGGCGAAATGGAGATTTTTACTGGTGGAAGCGGCGCTGAATACGGCGATGGATCCGCGGGAGTTATTGCAACATCTATAAAAGAAGGTGGCGAGAAATTTGAACTTTCTGGAAATCTTCAATCCGATCACATGGGGTTTATGAAGGGCCCAACCCAATGGAACACTGATATTGGTGAGCTTACCTTTGGTGGCACCGTTCCAAATACCAATAAAAGATTAACCTTCTTTAACAACTTTACCTTTAACCTAACCGACGATTACTTTGGTAAAACAGCAAACCAGCTGCACTCTTCCTCGTTTTCCAACGATTCGTTTTGGGCACCTCGACAAACCAACCAATACACGCATACCATTAAGTTGGGTTATAAAATTAATCCTGCAACCAAGCTGTCATTCACCAACCAACACAGTTTGAGCATTAACCAGAATACCCGTACCCTTCAAATTGTGGGTTTCGATGCCATCTTACAACCGGGATATCAGTTTAACCGAAGCTTAAATCTTGATAATGCAACTACTTATACCCACCAA
>JBLHHI010000146.1:0-7349 GCA_047614125.1 Bacteroidia bacterium
TTCGCAATCTTGCCTCACTATGTTCGCCTAGATTTCTCTGAATGACGTTTTTGAATGAAAGCGCGTGCTTCGCATTGTTAATTCTTCACCATTCATTTTTCATTCTCCATCCTTCATTCTCCATCAATTGCTACCCAACATAAATCGAAACAACAACCTCCGTGCCATCTACTAAGTCATTGATTGTGAGGCCATTTACAGGATGTTCTCGGTTTAAGATGGCCAAGCGTTCGGAGGTAACTTGAATGGCTGTAGACTCGTGACTCTTTGCTTTGGAGCGTACTTTTTCGGCTGCCTTTTCCCGACCAATGCCGTTGTCTTTTATCGAGCATTCTAAAATTTCTTCATTGTTTATGGAAAACGAAAGCTCAATTAAGCCTTCCAATCCTTTGTCGGGTACCCCGTGCTTTATGGCATTTTCTACAAAGGGTTGAATCATCATGGGCGGAATGAGTACGTTGTTCGCCTCCACTCCTTCTCCGATGTTTACAGAATAAGAAAAAGGGTCTTTTTGCGCCAGTTTTTCCAAATCTAAATAGTTTTCCAACACCTCTATTTCGTCGCTCAGCGGAATGTAATCTGCTCGTGAATTTTGTAAAGTCAACCGCATGAGCTTGGCAAATTTTTGCAAGTACCCACGGGCTTCATCCGGCTTTCCTCCCGCTACCAGAGATTGTATCGAATTGAGCGCGTTAAACATAAAATGCGGATTCATTTGCAATCGGAGTGCTTTTTGTTCTAATTCGATGATTTCTTTTTCAATGGCCAGCTTTTCGCGCTGTTGGGCTTCGCGTTGCTTAATGCGTAGTACGTACCATCTAAAAAGGCCTATTAAAAGGAGGAGGGCAAGGGCAATTGCCAATGCTCTAAACCACCACTCTTGCCAAAATGGTGCGCGAATGGTAAAGTCCCATTTTTTAACCGCACTCGTCATCCCATCATCGGTTTGCGTTTGAAAGAAGAAGGTAAAAGAACCCGGCTTCAAATTCGAATACGTAGCGTCCTTTTTATGGGTAAAAGGCGACCAAGATTCATCGTTGCCTTCCAACTTCCAACGGTATTTAACCTTGGCTGGGTTACTTAGGTATAAGCCTGTTAATGAGAAACTTAGGTGGTTTTTATTGTGCGGAAATTCGGGTGATGAAAGTACGTTGTACAAGTGATCGGCTGAATAGCCGTATTGTCCAGAATCGAGGTGTTCGTAAAATAAATCAACCCCCGAAAGCCAAACATCGGGCGGAAAAACTGCCGTTGGCACCCAGTTCGGATTGAGTCGAGTTAGGCCGTTTACCGTTCCAAACCACAACTTGTTCTGTTGATCGAGCAACACCGAATTCTGACAGGTCTCAATGCCAATAAATCCTTCATCGAAGCCATAAAAATTAATCTCAATGGCCTCCGAACTTTCATTCAACAAAAGCTGATCAATTCCCTTTTCTGATCCAACATAGAGCTTTCCGTCGCTGTCGAATTCCAACAGATATAAGTTGTTAGATCGAAGCTCATTAATGGCCATTCGCTCCAAGGTAGTTTGATTAGGATTGTATTTAAATAGTCCTTCCGACGTGGCCAACCAAACCTTACCTCGCTGATCGGTTCGAATGGCTCGAATGGTCTGTAAGCCCAGCGATGGCTTGCTTTCAATCATGATGGCCGCTCCGTCTCGAATTACCCCAAGTCCTCTATTTTCGGTTCCAAACCAAACCTGGTTCAGGGCATCAACGTGCAACGAAAAAATACGATTGGTTGGCAACTCGGTTAAGTATTGATAGTTCACAAACCGCGGTTTCCCTTTTTGTAAAAGCACCTTGCTTAAGCCTCCATCCAAACTCGCTACCCACAAATGCCCATCCTTATCAACTTCCACATCTTTAATGTAGTTGCCGCATAAACCATCTCGCATTGTTAACCACGTAACCGCATTGTTTGTCAAAAAAGCCAAGCCATACCCTTCAGTTCCCATTACCATGGTCGAATCATTTAACGAAGCAATGGTTTTTATCTTGATGTTTTTAAACAGCGTATCCCCTCCAAACTTATAAATACCCGAACTATCGAGCTTCGTTAATCCTTGCGAACCCGTTCCCAACCAAAGTCCACCTTTTTTGTCTTGCGCAATCGAATACACATAATTATCGGCCAGTCCATCTTGTGCCGAGTAATGATAGAATCGTTGGCCAGAATATTGGCTCAATCCACCACCTGAACTGCCCAGCCAAACGCTGCCCCATCGATCCTGAGAAATGCTTCGAATGTGGTTATTAATCAATCCTTTTTGATCTGTAAAATTTTGAATATCCCCTGTTTGCGTATTTATCTTATAGGCTCCTCGATATAGAGTTGCCAACCATAAATGCGGTCCTTCCATGGTCAAATCGAACACAATTAAATTGTGCGGCAGCAACAAGTTTAAGTGTTTAATTTCTCCATCTTGCCAGCGCACAATGCCCGCACCATAGGTTCCAATCCAAAGTCGGTTGCTGGTATCGGCATGCAAACACTGTACATAATTATCGGGCAAGCCCGTAGACTTTGTATAATGTTTAATGGTTTTTAAAATAGTTTTGTGCAATTGAAATAATCCACGGTTGGTAGCCACCCAGATAAATTCTTGGGTTTTGGCAAAGTCGAGCACCAATAGCGTTTGATCCGTTGATGGAAGCGAAACTTTAGAGAGTTTTGAATCTTTATAGTGATATTGATAGATGCCATTGCTGGTGCCAATGAGCATGGATGTTTCGTGTTCTAAAAAACAAAAAACACGCACATCGCCTGCCTTGGTTAGGCGAATGTTTTTAAAGTCTTTTCCATCAAAAATGCTCAAACCTGCTTCGGTACCAATCCAAAGCAAGCCGGACTTATCTTCATATATTTGGTTAACAAAGTTGTTAATTAAGCCCTGTTTTGTTTGGAAGTTGGTAAACACGGATCCATCAAAACGAGCCACACCTCCACCGCGTGTGCCTACCCAAAGAAAACCCTTCTGATCTTGAATAACATCGTATACCTGCGATTGCGGCAAACCTTCTTCCAACCCAAAGTTCTTAAATCGATAGTTCTGAGAATGAGCCTGTTGCGAAACAAAACTCAGTGCAATTACCAGAATTACAGAAATGATTTGGGGACTTTTCATTTAATCAAAAATACACAACATCTTTTGGCGTACGCACTGCGTTTAATAAAGCTTCCCACATAAGTTTACGGCATTGGTTCATATTGTACTTCTAATTCAACCAATATGATTGCCTTACGACGACTTCCAACCCTAAGAAAACGAACAAAGCTTGTTTTGCTTTCGGCCATCATCTTCTTTGCTTTTTGCCTTCCAAAAACCTTGTTTAAATCGAAGTATTCTACAGTGATTGAAGATCAAGATGGAAAGCTGTTAATGGCACACATCGCACCCGACGGACAGTGGCGATTTCCAATCGTTCAAGATTTACCAGAAAAGTATAAGCAAGCCATCATCACCTTCGAAGACAAAGATTTTTACGATCACGTGGGAGTGAGTTTAAAGTCGATGGTGCGAGCGATGAAGCAAAACATCATTGCAAAAAGAGTGGTAAGCGGGGGCAGCACCTTGAGCATGCAAGTAATTAGAATGAGTAGGCAGCGAACGGGTAAAAGCCTAGTAGATAAGGTGTTGGAAATGTTTATGGCGCTCCGGTTGGAAACCAAGTACAACAAAAATGAAATTTTGGCCTTACACGCCGCACATGCTCCTTTTGGTGGAAACGTAGTTGGTTTGGAAGCTGCAAGTTGGCGGTATTTTGGCCATGCTCCCGAAAACTTATCGTGGGCCGAGGCGGCAACCCTGGCCGTATTGCCCAATGCGCCCAGCCTAATGCATCCAGGCAAAAATCGCAAAGCGTTGATGAAAAAACGAAACCGATTATTGCATAAACTCTTTGTTTTGGGGTACCTAGACGAATGGGATTACGCCGGATCGTTGCGCGAATATTTGCCAAATAAGCCAAAATCAATTCCTCAAATTACCTCGCATTACATGCACCTATTAATTGCCCAAGGAAGAAACGGAGAGCGCATACAAACGGGCATTAAAATGGATGTTCAAAAAGCGGCAAACAATATAATATCAAGACATTACAATAAAAACAAAGAGCGACAGATTAACAATTCAGGTGCGCTTATTTTGGATGTAAAAACGGGTAAGGTGTTGGCCTATGTGGGCAATACACCCTGCGATGATCGGAGCGGAAAACACGTTGATTTGGTGCAAGCGCCACGGAGTACGGGCAGCATTCTAAAGCCTTTTTTATACGCCCATGCCATGCAGGATGCACAGCTTACACCACGCATGTTGGTACCCGATTATCCAACTCGCATCAACGGGTATGCGCCTAAAAACTACGAAGATAAGTACGACGGCATGGTTCCTGCTTCTCAAGCTTTGTCGCGTTCTTTAAACATTCCAGCAGTACGTATTTTGAGCGCGTACGGGGTTAGTAAGTTTAAAACCGATTTGGAAAACTTAGGCTTGACCACCTTATTCCGGCCAGCTGATGATTACGGTCTCTCGCTCATTTTAGGGGGCGCCGAAGCAACCCTGTGGGATTTGGCTCACGCCTATGTCAAACTATCTAAAACCGCTCAGAATGAGGATGTTGGTTCGTCGCTTTCCCCGGCAGTGGCCTTTAGTATTTTAGAAGCCATGTCGAATGTGCACCGTCCGGCAGATGAGCAATACTGGAACCGTTTTGAAGACAAACGAAAGATTGCTTGGAAAACAGGAACCAGCTTTGGCGCTCGAGATGCATGGGCCATTGGGGTTACGGATAAATATGTAGTGGCAGTTTGGGCAGGAAATGCCGATGGTGCAGGCGTTGCTGGAATGACTGGGAGCAATACCGCTGCTCCTATTTTGTTCGATTTGTTTCAACTCTTGCCGCAAACGAGGTGGTTTACCAAGCCAAATCGAAACATGCGTTTTGTAGAAGTTTGCAGCAAAAGCGGACATCGAGCCGGGCAACATTGCATAGAAAAAAAGTCTGTATGGTTTCCACGAGCATGTTTAGAATCGGCTGTTTGTCCATACCACCGGCTCATTAATGTAACTTCTGTAGGAGGTAAAATCCATCGTGCTTTTGTAGATTGTTTGGAAGAAAATGCTGATTTACAGCAAGTTTCATGGTTTGTACTTCCTCCATCGGCCGAGCTGTATTACAAAAACTTTCATCCGGAATATCAAACCTTACCGTCGCTGCTACCGGGTTGTTCAGTTGCCGAAAAGCACATCGAAATAATCTATCCAATGGCGGGCAGTGTTATTCGTTTGCCACGTTTGTTGAACGGAGATTTGGGAGAATCCATCTTTGAAGCCGTGCATCGGCAAGAACGAGAAGAGCTGTTTTGGTACCTCGATAATCATTTTGTCACCACCACTCAAGATATCCACCAAGTTCCCATGCAGCCCAGTGCCGGAATTCATTCGTTAACCGTCACAGACTCAAGAGGCAACAGTTTTACGAGGAAGTTTGAAGTTCAGATTTCGGGTGGGTTGAGTTCGCTTTAGCCCTATTTTGAGCATAAGTGATTCTTCGCGCTTGCGCTATTTTTGATGGATGAAATCGAAGATTCGGATTGGAAGAGGGAGCTTTATAAATCCCAACAATCAATTTCTAAAAACACAGGTGGAATTGGATGAAGGCGAGCGGCCGGAAGATACTTTCATGCCTTCCACAAGCTTTATTGAGGTGGATGCAAAGTCGATCGTAAATCCGGTTCCGAGTCCGGATGTGCCGCTGCAATGGGGAATGAATCCGTATCAAGGTTGCGAACATGGTTGTACCTATTGCTATGCACGAACTACCCACGAATATTTGGGATACAATGCAGGAATTGACTTCGAAACAAAAATTTTAGTTAAAAAGCAAGCGGCCGCTCTTTTGCGCAAAAAGTTCATGCTCAAATCGTGGAAAGGAGAAGCCATCATGTTGAGCGGCAATACGGATTGTTATCAGCCCATTGAACGCAAGTTAAAAATTACGAGAAGCTTGTTGGAAACGTGCGCCGAGTTTAAAAACCCTGTGGGCATTATTACCAAAAACACACTGGTTACTAGAGACATAGATATTCTTGCCGACATGGCAAAAGATGATTTGACCCACGTGGTGATCAGCTTTACCAGCTTGCAAGAAGACTTGCGCCAAATACTAGAACCGCGTACGTCATCGGTTAAAAGCAAGTTGCAGGCCATCGAAAAAATGAGTCTGGCAGGCATACCGGTTATTGTTGGAATGGCGCCTATTATTCCCGCCTTAAATAGTCACGAAATTATGAACATGGCAAAGGCGGTTTCGGAAGCAGGAGCCATGCAAATGAGTTATACCACGGTGCGATTAAACGGCGAAGTACAAACCCTTTTTGAAGATTGGTTGGAGCGTCACTTTCCGGATCGAAAACAAAAGGTAATGGGCCAAATAGCTGATTTACATGGTGGTACGGTTCAAGACAACCGATTTAACACCCGAATGAAAGGCGAAGGACATGTTGCTAAAATGATTTCGCAGCAGATGAAATTGGCACGAAAGCGATACAACTTGAATCAAGAAATCCCCAAATTGAATGAAACTTTATTTCGAAGACCTGACCAGAATCAATTAAGTTTGTTTACATGAATTCTTCCTCAAGCACAAATTACATTCTTGGCATTCTTGTTTGCTTTTTTATCACTTCTTCGGTCTTTGCCCAGATCGAAACTGATCGGCCGGATTTTACCGAAAGTCCGAATGTGGTTCCTAAAAAGTCGCTTCAGTTCGAAACGGGTTTTGTGTATGAAAAAGATGTTTTGTCCTTTTGCGGGAGTAATGAAACCTATGAGAACACAACCTTTAACACCGGTTTGATTCGTTACGGTTTAACCAATAAAATTGAATTGCGTTTTAATTGGAGTTACGGTCAAAGCCGCACCAAAAGTGAGGCTTTTCCAACCCTGGTTCCATGCTCAGATAATCTTGGTAACTTTAATGGAGATACGAGTTTTGCCTACCAAGGTGCATCACCTTATTTTGTTGGATTAAAGTTTAATTTGTTCAAAAACGATAAAATTTCATTGGGTTTGTTAACGCATGCCTACCTGCCCTTTGGAGCACACGAGAACGAAGAATTAGAGACCATTGCTCCGGAATTTTTGCTTCCCTGTTCTTATACCATTAATGATAACTTGAGTTTGGCAGCCCAATACGGCGCAACCTGGAATGGAAGTAAAAATGCTTCTGAAGTAACTTCATCGTATACCTTTTCGGTTGCCTATGGCCTTACTAATCAGCTTGGTATATACGTTGAGCCGTACGGATATTTTGCCAAATCAATCGAAAGTGATCACCGAA
>JBLHHI010000147.1:0-7236 GCA_047614125.1 Bacteroidia bacterium
ATGGAAGTTGCCCTATATGGCGAGTTAAAGTTGATGGGCAGTCTAAATCCAAACAAAGCCGCCAAGCCAATGGCCATATCTGAATACCCCGAAAAGTCACAGTAGATCTGCATACTGTATCCATACATTGCCATCAAGTTTTCGAAGCCGTTGTACTTCAATGGTTCCTTAAAAACGCGCTCTACAAAGTTTACCGATATGTAGTCGGATACCACAACCTTTTTGAATAACCCACACAAAATCAGGAAGATAGCTGCTCCCAATTGCTCTTTTGTAATGTGAAACTTCTTGTTAATCTGTGGAAGAAAATCTGCTGCTCGAACAATGGGTCCGGCAACCAATTGCGGAAAAAAGGTGACGAAGAAGGCAAAGTCCACCAAGTTTTTGGCGGGCCTTAATTCACCTCGATATATGTCGATGGAATAGCTGAGTGTTTGAAAGGTAAAAAAAGAGATTCCAACCGGCAGAAGAATGGTGTGTAAGTCGTGCTGCCCCCCAAATAGGTTGCCCAAACCTGCCAAATAATTCACAACTTCAAAGCTGGTACCGAAGTTGGCATTAACCAGATCAACAATAAACTTAGAGTATTTAAAAAAGGCCAACATGCCCAAATTTGCCACCAAGCTTGCCACCAGCAACCACTTTTTTCGTATGGCATTTGTGGCAGCGTAGATGGCATTGCCCAAGTAAAAATCTACAAGCGTTGAAAAAATTAATATCCAAAAATAGAGGCCACCACTTTTATAGTAAAAAAACAAGCTAAATGCCAGCAAGGAAATCTTGCGAACTTGTTTGTTTTTAAAAAATAAAACGAAGATGCCAAAGATGATGGTTAACCAGAACAGAAAGAGATACTGACTGAAAATGAGCGGGTTATGCTCATTATACTTAAATATTTCGCTAAATGTCAGCACGTTTTCTTCCTTCTAAAAATTTTTGCAAATATCTTTCGAAGACTCACAAAACAAAGCGGGAAATTAATACTGTTAATCAAAACGACGTTCATAGCCGTTCATTATGGCTTGATAGAGCAATTGGCCCTGAAGCGTATACCCTTTTTCGGTGAAATGAACTAAGTCGTTTTGAGCAAAACCTGCCGATCGCCACTTGGTCATTGAATTGCTACCACCCATTAAATGGTAAAAATCCCACACAGCCGTTCCAAATTCGTCGGACAACTCGTAAATGGCCTCCGAAATGAGCTCCATATTATCATTGTGATATCTGCGTTTGATGTAGATGTCGTTAGGTGTTACCAAAAGAATGCTCACCGATGGGTTTTTTGAAATGATTTGATTTAACAAGGTTCGGTAATTGCTCTTAAAACACGCCTTACAAAACTTACTCGAACTTACATACCCGTCGTTGGTTCCAAGAGAAAGGATTACCAAATCTGAATTGAGCATCGAAAGCTGCTCGTTAAAAAATTGATGTCGTAAATACGTCTTAACGAAGGCTCCGTTCTGTCCAATGCCATTGTAAATAATGCCCGGGTTCTGATTTTCAAAGCTTAAACCGTAGAATTGAAAATAATCTTGACCCTGCAATTTTTTAAAAGCCAACCAAAGACTGTCTTGGTTACGGTTAAAGTATATGTCGGAGACCGTAGAATTAATTGGCTGAATATCAATGTCCAACGCCAAACTGTCTCCGTCCAGCATGGTTAGATCAAAACACAGCGGCGATTGGTAGCTAAAGAGTTTTACCTTGTTAAACTCGTAATTCATATCGCCCAATCGATTGGGATTAATGCGAAAAAACGCGGTTGAATCGAAGGTGGTTGCTGTAGTGCCAGCCAAGCCAAAGTTGCAATCGTTGTGCGAGATGATGCTTCTACAACTTTGCCAAAGTCCGCCGGTGGAAGTGGATAAATTGGTTGGGCTGTTGCTTCGTATTAAACGATATGGGAAGACAAAACCTCTTCCGCCGTTGCCAAAGGTTTTTTGAAACAACACCCGAGAAGTATGTGTTTGGTAGTCTGCTTGAATGTGACTGTCGCCGATGTGGGTTATTACAACTTTATCGCGTTTTAACTCAACCAAGAGATCTAAAACATCGTAAAATTTGCTCAGGTTTTGTGGTTGATACAGCGTGTCTTCACGTTCATCTACCACCTGACTTGCAGAGGAAAAGGACAGACGAACGGCTTGTTTTTGATGGTGAAAAGACACCGTTAACAAAACGAATAAACTTGCACATCCTATATGTAACAATCTCCTGCTCAAATAAACTTCCCTTTATGCCTTGATTTAATTTCGCCAACTACACGCTTTACCTCTTGCTCTTTATCGAAATGGCAAATCAGCAAGGCATCTTTGGTATCTAGAACAAACAAATCATTAACCCCTTCCAGCACGATCAACTTTCCGTTTTGATTGAATACCAAGCTGTTGGTTGTATCATTTAACTCAATACTGTCACCGAGCAGTACATTTCCCTCTGTTGTTTTATCCACAACATCGTAGAGCGATTTCCATGTTCCAAGATCAGACCATCCAAAATCGGAAGGTATAACATATACATTATCAGCCTTTTCAATTATTCCATAATCGATGGATATGCTTTGGCAAACCGGATAAACTTCCTCGATAAAGCTTCGTTCGCTCGACTTATTAAAATGTTTCGTGCCTCCTTTAAAGAGTTCAGATAACTCTGTTAAGTGTTCTTCAAAGGCAGACATGATGCTTTCGACACTCCAAATAAATATTCCGGCATTCCATAAAAAATCACCGCTGCCAATAAACTCCATCGCCAATTCTTCGTTGGGCTTTTCAGTAAAGGTTTTTACGTTAAATATGTTCTTCTGTTCTTCTTTTTCTACAAATTGAATGTATCCATATCCCGTATCAGGTCTAGAAGGTTTAATGCCCAAGGTAAGTAAGGCCTTTTTGTCTTTTACAAAATCTACTCCTTCATTCACACGCTTCACAAAATTGGCTTCGTCCACAATTAGGTGATCGGATGGAGCCACAACCATAACGGCCTTTGGATCTTTACTAAATATTTTAAACGCGGCATACGCAATGCAGGGAGCCGTATTTTTGGCAATGGGTTCACCCAGAATTTGATTATCGGTAATGGCCGGAAGTTGTTCTTTTATCAGCGCTCTATATTGTTCGTTGGTAACAATAAAGATGTTTTCTTTCGGAACCACGTTTAAAAAACGCTCGTAGGTCATTTGCAAGAGGGTTTTACCCAAGCCTAAAATGTCGAGAAACTGTTTGGGTTTACGAACCCTACTCACTGGCCAGAATCTTGTACCGATTCCACCAGCCATAATCACCGCGTATTTTGCCATTTCCGATTTAAATTACATTTAAAAAATGTTGAAGCCCTCAGGTTTTATATCATTTAGAGCGCTTACGCAAAGGTAGGCATCAGATTAAAATTCCTTCTCGGTTTAAATCATGAATATGCACCATTCCGAGGTATTGTGTATTATTTAACACGATTATCTGACTTATTTTCCGAGTTGACATCTCCCGTACCCCATTTATGGCAAGTTCGTTGAATTCCATGGTAAAGGGCGAAGGATTCATAATGTCGATTGCTTTAACGGTGGATAGGTCGTCGTAGTTTTCCAACATCCTTCGAATATCTCCATCGGTAATAACTCCTTTGAGCTCCTCACCATCCAAAACGGCTACGGCTCCCAATCTTTTGGTTGTAAGCTCTACTATTACCTCCTTAATGGACGAGTTTGGATGAACTGCTGGTGCAAGGTTTAACGATACTAAATCACCCAGAGTTAGATACAATCGCTTACCAAGGGCTCCTCCCGGATGAAACTTAGCAAAGTCTTTGGATGTGAAACCTCTTGCCTTTAGTAAGCATACTGCCAGCGCATCACCCATAACCAATTGGACCGTGGTACTGGTAGTTGGTGCTAGATTATTGGGACAAGCTTCCTTTTCGACCCAAACGTTCAGTATGAGATCCGATTGCAAAGCGAGAAAAGAATCCAAATTACCCACCATTCCAATGAGTTTATTCCCTCCCATTCTTAACAGAGGCACCAACGCCTTGATTTCGGGGGTATTTCCACTCTTCGAAATACAGATTACCACATCATCTTCTCGAATCATTCCCAAATCTCCGTGTACGGCATCCGCAGCATGCATAAAGATGGAAGGCGTGCCTGTACTGTTTAAGGTAGCAACAATCTTATTGGCTATGGCAGCGCTTTTCCCAATTCCGGTAATTACCACCCTGCCAGTAGATTGCAAAATGGTTTCTACTGCTTCAACAAAATCGGCATTCACCTGTTCCTTAAGTGCGTTTAACGCGTTCGCTTCGATTTGAATAGTTTCAATTGCCCAAGAAAATACGTCGTTGGTGTTGATCAATGTATTTATTTTGCTGCAAAGTAAATTTATTTTGATAGTTAAATCGAAAGTTTAGTAATTTAGTGATCTAAACCATCCATGATTTTTTTAAGGAGAATTATTTTATTTAATGATAAAGGAAACAACTGATTTAAAACAGAGTCTGAAAAGCTTTTTCGGATTCGACAGCTTTAAAGGCAATCAGGAAGAGGTGATAAAAGCCATTATGAATGGCGAGGATTGTTTTGTAATAATGCCCACTGGGGCAGGTAAGTCGATGTGTTATCAACTGCCCGCTTTGATTAAAGGAGGCACGGCTATAATTATTTCTCCACTCATCGCGCTGATGAAAAATCAAGTAGACGCCATTCGCGGATTTGGCGATACCGATGCGATTGCTCACTTTCTAAACTCGTCGCTAACCAAAACGCAAGCAACGCAAGTTAAAAGCGATGTTTCTGCTGGCAAGACGAAGTTGCTCTATGTGGCTCCCGAAACACTTAAAAAAGAAGAAACCATCGATTTTTTACGATCGGTTGAGGTGTCTTTTGTTGCGGTGGATGAAGCACATTGTATTAGTGAGTGGGGCCATGATTTTAGACCCGAATATCGACGGATAAAGCAAATCATTCAGGCCATTGACGATGTGCCCATTGTAGCTTTAACCGCAACCGCAACGCCAAAAGTTCAGTACGATATACAGAAAAACCTGAATATGACGGACGCGCGTGTATTCAAGTCTTCTTTTAACCGAGATAACCTGTATTACGAAATAAAAGGAAAGGGTAAAAAAGGGCAAACCTTAAAAGACATCATTTCTTTTATCAATAAACGAAGCGGCAAGTCCGGCATCATTTATTGCTTAAGCAGAAAAAAGGTGGAAGAAGTTGCCGAAATATTAGTGGCAAATGGAATTAAGGCCTTGCCGTATCACGCGGGCTTGGATGCCAAAACACGTTCTGATCATCAAGACAAGTTTTTGATGGAGGAAGCCGACGTTATTGTTGCTACCATTGCCTTTGGCATGGGCATCGACAAACCCGATGTTCGCTTTGTAATTCATTACGATGTGCCCAAGAGTTTAGAAGGCTATTACCAAGAAACTGGTAGAGCTGGTAGAGATGGTAAAGACGGCGATTGCCTTTTGTTTTACAATCCGAACGACAATGAGAAACTGGAAAAATTCCTAAAAGATAAGCCGGTTGCCGAACGCGAAATTGGCACTCAACTCATTATGGAGATGGCCTCGTTTGCTGAAAGTAGCCAATGCAGAAGAAAGTTCCTCTTGCATTACTTTGGTGAAGATTTTGATGCCGACAACTGCCATCAAATGTGTGACAATTGCAGACACCCTAAAAAAATGCTTGATGTGAGCAGTGAGTTTCAACTCATGCTTCAAGTGGTTCAGGCCACCGGCGGAAAGGTTGCCATTGATCACATCGTAAAGATTTTGATGGGCAAGGCTTCCAATGAAGTAAAGGCATACAAGCACGATGCACTCGAAGAATTTGGAAAAGGATCTACTCGAGATTATATGTTCTGGAAAAGCACCATTCGCTTGGCCTTGCTCGAAAACTTAATCGAAAAAAACATCGAGAAATATGGTCTTTTAAATATAATGGCCAAGGGAGAAAATTTCTTGAAGAAGCCCACCCCTATTGAGATGCCCGTAGACACAGAGTTTGTAAACGTGAGCGATGCTGATTTCGAAAATGTTCAACTGGAATCGGAATACGACGAAGAACTCTTTGTAAAGCTTAAAGAATTGCAAAAGGAAGTTGCCGCCTCCAAAAACTTGCCTCCTTATGTAATTTTTCAAGTTACTTCCTTGGAAGATATGGCCACCAAGTATCCGATTACTATGGCCGAGATGGAGAACATCTCCGGTGTGGGTAAAAACAAAGCCCTAAAATATGGCGTTCCTTTTATTGAATTCATTGCCAACTACGTTGAAGAAAACGACATTGATCGGCCGCTCGACCTCGTATTAAAAACGGTTGCCAATAAATCTGGCAAGAAGATTGGCATCATTCAAAACATTGATAAAAAGATAAGCATAGAAGACATTGCTCGTTCACACGCCTGCACAGTTGTTGAATTGTTGGATGAAATTGAAAACATTGTTTATTCCGGAACCAAGCTCGATTTGTCGTTTTACCTCGATGAACTCATCGACGAAGATGTTAAAGATGAAATCTTTGATTACTTCCGATCTACAGAAGACAACAATTTGGATTTAGCCGTTAATGAATTTGAGGGCGACTTTACGCATGAAGAAATGCAATTATTCAGAATTGCCTTTGTTAGCGAGGTTGCCAATTAAGAAATAAATCTCAAACATTAAAAAAGGAGCCCTTCATTTTGGAAGAGCTCCTTTTTTTTATAAAGATTACTGACTTTGGGGAAATCTTACTTCTTCAATAAATCTCTAATTTCAGATAACAAATCGTTATCAGAAGGACCTGCAGGTGCTGCAGCCGGTGCTTCAACTGGAGTTTTTGTTTTATTGTACGCTTTAACAATTCCAAACAAAACCAAACCGGTTGTAACCAAGCTTATAATACTATTCACCCATGCGCCCCATCGAATGGCGTTCTCTGCCTTAACCACTTCACCAGCCTCGTTCATTTCTGCCGCGGAAAGAATCACTTTTAAATCAGCAAAATCAGATCCACCTGCTAAATGACCAACCATTGGCATCATGATGTCAGTTACAAAACCATTCATAACCAAGCCCAATGCCCCGGCCAAAATAACCGCAACAGCAAGATCAATCACATTGCCGGTCATAATAAAATTTTTGAATTCCTTTAACATAGTTTTTGTTTTTAGTGTGGTGCAAAAGTACAAAACACTTAGTGTGCCTTAAACACAATCCGCAAAAACCCTGTCATAGCACGTACGTATGTCT
>JBLHHI010000148.1:0-7032 GCA_047614125.1 Bacteroidia bacterium
GCTTCGTTGAAATCAGTCGGTTTATAAACATAAACCTTCCTGTTTTCGCCTTACTACTTGGGTTCTATACAAATCTGAATTTGAAAAGATTAATCGAACTCAGGTTTATAACATATCAACGCTGGGTTAAATTTCGTATTTTCACGTTCAGATAACCACATATTGACATCATCCAACACCAAGCTAAAAATCAAGATATCCATTGCGCAAATAGGAGTGATTCGGTTTTGGGTAGGTGTGGCTGCCGGCTTGATTTGCAGTCTTTGTATTTGCCTGTACTTTAATTGGAGCCGCGAGATCTTGCGCTTTATGACAGGAGCCTTTGCAGACCTGCTTCATTTGTCGGATAAGGAAGAAATGTTTTACAACCATTTCTACGCGGCACTTTCCAGCGTTTTGGGTTTGTGTTTAATGCTTTGGATTTGGATGGGCAATGCATCACTAAAATTCGGGAGGCGAAGACACTTAGTGCATTTGTCGAATTCGTATACTTTGCTTATTTTTTGGATTGCTATTCTGGCCGTTGCTCGATTTGGAAGTATCACTGCCTTGTTTCCATACGGTCAAGCCGGCTTTGATAATGAATTGGATTTAAGCTCCGATTATTGGCTCCTTTTTATTCTCATACCTGTTGTTGTATTTGGTCACGCTTGGATGGGCTTGCGTTTGGTGTATCGAACGGGTTGGTGGATGCGGAAAACAGGTTTGGCAAGCATGCTGTTTACCCTCCTTCTTGCTCAAACGGCCATAACATCAAATAAAATAGTAAACGAAAGCTATGCTCAACGATTTAAAAAGGATTGGGCCTATATAGATCGAGAAGTGAGTGAGGCTCAGAGTTTGTATGGTCTTGAATACTTAGAAAGCCATAGAAAGTCTAAAGGAATTGAAGACTAGAGGTTCTCAAAATCAAGTTCTTAGCTTAAGTAGGGCATTCTCGTCGAACAGAAGGTTGAGTTTGGATACGATCATCCTCCAACGAATAATATTACACAATCTTAAAGGGTACGGATCACATCAACTTAGGTTGCCTTATGCACTTCCAACAGAAGTGATTTCCCAACTTCAATTCCACGATTCATCCTCCGCCGAAACAAAGGAATTGTTTAAACTCATGTCCGAACAGATCAATTTAATTAATACGCCGCCTATTGCAGAAGAAGACTTTGGCAAATACACGGAAACAGAACGAAGTCGCAGCCTTTTGGCAAGCCATTTGCCCGAATTTTTTGTTTGGCAGTTTCAATTCGAACTAGCTAGATTAAAATCTTTGGCGAAATATTCAAAATATATTCGTTTGCTTCCGGAGATTAGCCATTCAAACATCGGTCCGATTCCAAGCTATTATTACCAAATCCTTGAGCTTAGGCCTTTAGAGCGTTAGGTCCGTTGGATTATCGTAGACAATTCGAAGAAATTTCGCACTTTATTAGCTTTTGACCTAGAATTTTAGGAGTTATAAAGTCATCGTACTGACCAAAAACCATAACTTTTAGTCAGTACGATGCCCTAAGAGATGTTTTTGGTACTGGTTTGCATCACTTGACTAAATTAACGCAAACGTTTTTGCACAGACTCATCCCACACTTCTCCCTACCTTCGCACCCATAATTCAACGCATTATGATATCCATAGCAATTCACGGTGGAGCGGGCACCCTGGTAAAGGGAACCATGACCGAAGAGAAAGAACGCCAATACAAAGCGGCCTTGCAACATGCTTTAGATCAAGGGTATACCATTTTGGAGGCGGGTGGATCTGCCTTAGATGCCGTGGAAGAAGCCGTTAAGTGTTTAGAAGATTCCCCACTCTTTAATGCCGGGAAGGGTTCGGTTTTTACGGCAAACGGTACCCACGAAATGGATGCCTCCATTATGGATGGGAAATCTTTGGATGCCGGAGCAGTATCACTCATTACAGGCATTAAAAATCCCATTTCGTTGGCTCGAGATGTAATGACCCAAAGCAACCACGTTTTTTTGGCCGGAGAAGGAGCGATGGACTTTGCCAAATCTTTACAATATGAGATTTTGGATCCGATCTATTTCCATGATGATTTCAGATACGACCAATGGCAAGAAATCAAAGATTCGGATGCTTTTCAACTCGACCATGCCAAAAACAAGGATTCGAAGTTTGGAACCGTTGGAGCGGTTGCGTGCGATGCGAACGGAAACATTGCAGCAGCAACGTCTACCGGCGGCATGACCAACAAAAAGTTTGGTAGGGTAGGAGACAGCCCCATGATTGGTGCTGGAACCTACGCGAATAATAAAACGTGTGCCATTTCGTGCACCGGCAGCGGCGAGTTTTTCATCCGAGCCGTGGTGGCCTATGATGTGAGTTGTTTGATGGAATTTAAAGATTTATTGTTGGAAGAAGCTGCCAATGAAGTGGTTATGAATCGACTGCCGGTTATTAATGGAGATGGCGGGCTCATTGCCATCGACTCAAAAGGAAACGTTGCCATGCCATTTAATACCGAAGGCATGTATCGGGGATATAGGAAACAAAGTGGCGAAAACGAGGTGTTAATTTACGGGTAGCGTAAATTTAAATTTCAAGCTCAAGGTCAATATCAAGTCAGACTGAACTTGTTTCAGGCTCAATACTCATTCGCCACAGGCTGACTGCTTGGTCATCGCTCAAAGGGAGAGCCAATGGGCAAAGCCGTTATGGTTCGTTCCTTTAAATGGTAAATATCCGAATTCGATAAAACGTGTACCCGAAGGTCTACCATAGTCATAGGGGTTCCGGGTTTTAAAATCTTTTCATTGTTATGCTTAAGACTTCCCCCGTCAAAAACGATGACCATTCCAGATCCAAT
This sequence comes from Bacteroidia bacterium, assembly GCA_047614125.1. Taxonomy (GTDB): domain Bacteria; phylum Bacteroidota; class Bacteroidia; order NS11-12g; family UBA9320; genus JBLHHI01. The sequence continues at coordinate 2,828 of JBLHHI010000148.1, forward strand.
AACCTTCATCTCGTTCCCGTTTTTAATGATCAAGCCGGTGTCTTCAGCTAATCCAATTCCAATCAAGTTCGGAAATTTAGCCACGGCTTCGGCCAATCGGCCAAACCTCCCTCTATGTATGAAGTGAGTATCAACAATTATCTGCGGAGCTAAGCTCAATCCGGCCCTCATTTTAACGGCATCCTTCACAAAAGCTTTCTTACTACTCCCTCCAGCAATCATATGATGCGACATCATCATTGCTCCAGCGCTGGTGCCTGCAATCACAAAGCCCGTTTCGTGTGTATACCGCTCGGCCAGTATGGCGTGGAACTTCGTTTGTCCTATTTTCTTGGATATTTTGGATTGATCGCCGCCCGAAAACATAATGCATTGTGCGGTGCGTGCTAAATCCAAAGCTTCCGAAGTTTCAGCATCTCTTTGGGTCCTGATATCCAGCGACTTAACGTTAGTACATCCCAACTTGGTAAAGGCGTCGAGATACCCCTTAATAACTTCCAACGGAACGCTCGAAGCCGTAGGTATAATCACAATTAAGGCATCGGGGCCACCACTTTCGTTTACAATTCGAGAGAGTATTCCCTCCTCAATAAAGTCGCAAACGTAGATTTCGTTTTCTTCACTCCCCTTGTCCTCATTCCCCCCAATCGGAATCAACGTTCCCTTTGCCATGGTACTGAATTTTAAGTCGCTTTTTTACAAGATGGCAAAATTACCATTTCCGAGTTTATAAACCTGATTTGCCATTGGTTTTAATCCCATCTTCCAAAAAATGGGATAATCCTCAAGTTTTTAAATCGCTGGAGGTAAAAATTCTTATACTTGTACGATTCAAATGAAAGGTAGAACTGCCCCCGTGGTGGGCGGATATTGCTTTTCAGTAGAGCTTTCTAAGCGAAAAAAAAGGAGTACAAAGAAATCAATTATTGGTATGAAGATTTTAGAAATTCGGGTTATGAAAGGACCAAATCAATGGTCGGTGCGCAGACATAAACTCATCGTAATGACCCTTGATTTGGAGGAGTTGGAGGCATTCCCATCCAATAAAATTGATGGCTTTAGCGAACGCTTGCAAAAGATGTTTCCAACGATGTTTTCCCACCGATGTTCGGAAGGAACGTCTGGTGGATTCTTTAAACGCGTGGAAGAAGGAACGTGGATGGGCCACATTGCCGAGCACATTGCACTTGAACTTCAAACGCTTGCCGATATGGATGTGGGTTTTGGAAGAACGCGCGGCTATGGTGAAGAAGGCGTTTACAGCGTGGTTTTTGCCTACATGGAAGAAAAAGTTGGGGTCTATACCGCCAAGGCATCCATACGAATTTGCGAAGCATTGATTAAAGGCGACGACTATGATTTGGAAGATGACATCCAAAAAATGCGAGAAATCCGGGAGGCAGAACGACTGGGTCCAAGTACCGGATCGATCGTTGCAGAAGCTGAAAAGCGAGGTATTCCATGGATTCGTTTGAACAAATATTCTCTTTGTCAGTTGGGGTATGGTGCCAATCAAAAACGCATCCAAGCAACAGTAACGAGTGAAACAAGCAACATTGCCGTTGATATAGCGGGTGATAAAGAAGATACCAAGTATTTGTTAGAGCATGCCGAAGTTGAGGTTCCTCGAGGTGAAATTATCTCAAAAGAAAGCAGCCTTGAAGAAACGTGTAAATATGTGCGTTATCCGCTGGTAATCAAGCCCATAAACGGAAATCATGGTCGAGGCATAACCGTTAACATCAATTCGTATGAAGACGCTTTAGAAGCCTTCCACCAAGCCAAGAAAGTATCGAACAGCGTGATCGTTGAGAAATATGTTCAAGGTGAGGATTATCGACTCTTGGTAATCAATCACAAGCTTGTGGCAGCCGCTAAACGCACTCCGGCCCACGTTATTGGTGATGGAAAAGCAACCGTTCAGCAACTCATTGATGCAGTAAATAGAGATCCAAGAAGAGGGTATGGGCATGAGAAAGTGTTAACGGCCATTACCGTTAATGAACTCACCTTAACCTTAATGAAATCAAAGGGTTTTACGTTGGATTCGGTTCTCGAAAATGAAGAAGTCTTATTGTTAAAAGACACGGCCAACCTAAGCACCGGGGGAACCGCCGAAGATGTTACCGACATTGTACATCCAGCAAACGTGTTTATGGCAGAACGCATTTCTAAAATAATTGATCTCGACATTTGCGGCATTGATGTTATGACCACAGATATAAGTCAACCACTTTCAGATACGGGTGGTGCAGTGTTGGAAGTGAATGCAGGCCCAGGCTTTAGAATGCATCTAGCACCAACTTCGGGCTTACCCAGAAATGTGGCAGCACATGTTATCGATAAACTCTTTCCTCCGGGATCTACTTCTCGAATCCCGATCATTGCCATTACGGGCACCAATGGTAAAACTACCACGACCCGTTTAATTGCTCATATGGCCAAAATGAAAGGCTATAAGGTTGGATATACCACCAGCGATGGAGTTTATATTCAAAATCGTTTGTTGAAGAAAGGGGATTGCACGGGCCCGGCGAGTGCCGAGTTTGTGTTAAAAGATCCAACGGTAAACTTTGCCGTTTTGGAATGCGCGCGCGGAGGATTGCTCCGAGCTGGATTGGGCTTTAAAAAGTGTAACATTGGCATTGTAACCAACGTAGCTCCCGATCACTTGGGTTTAAAAGGAATTCATACTATTGAACAATTGGCGGCCGTAAAAGGCGTAGTTCCAGAAACGGTTTTGCCCGACGGTCATGCGATTTTGAATGCCGACGATGATTTAGTTTTTGGAATGCAGCGAAATATCGAAGCCAACATTGCTTTGTTTTCGATGGATGAGAACAACCCCAGAATTAAAGACATTCAAGAAAAAAACGGTTTGTGCGCCATCTATGAAAACGGATTCATCACCATTTGTAAAGGCGAGTGGAAGATTCGGGTTATTAAAGCAGTCAATGTTCCGCTTACCTATGGAGGCCGCGCACGTTTTATGATCCAGAATGTATTACCTGCAGTCTTAGCTGCATACATTAATGGTTTTACAATAGAGGATATCAAAGTTTCCCTCGAAACCTTCATCCCGTCGCCATCTCAAACGCCTGGCAGGTTAAACATGTTCGAGTTTCAGAACTTCACGGTGATTTTGGATTACGCTCATAACCCTGCAGGAATGCGCGCTTTGCAGCAATTTGTATCGAACGTGGAAGCCACGTATAAGGTTGGAATTATTGCCGGAATTGGCGATCGGAGGGAGGAAGACAACAATGAGATGGGAAGCATTGCGGCAGAAATGTTTGATGAAATCATCATCCGACAAGATAAAAACCTACGAGGCAAAACCGAACATGAGTTGATTAATATGCTGAGCGAGGGAATTCGAATGGCCAACCCAAATAAAAAGACCACCATCATTCCATCGGAACGAGAGGCAATTGTTCACGCCATTAAAACAGCAAAAAAGGGGTCGCTCATTGTATGTTGCAGTGATGTAGTACCAGATGCCTTGGAATTGGTTAAGAAGCTAAAAGAAGAAGAATCCGACCGGCTGTACGAGTTTAACGTGAATCAGATCCCAAATATGCCGTCGTAGGTACGCGATGCATCGCGTACTTACGTTTTGGTTTTGTTCGGAAGATCTTTGGCCGCGATGCATCGCGTACTTACGTTTTGGTTTTGTTCGGAAGATCTTTGGCCGCGATGCATCGCGTACCGAATGCGTACCGAATGAAAAACCAATACCCACAAAAAATAAAAAATAAGGTGCTGAAATATTTGCGATTTCACCCGGGCTATTTCGTGGCAACCATTTTGCTTTTTGTGGTTGAAATAATCATTGCCATGTATTTTCATAATGATTTCATCCGATCGTATTTTGGCGATTTTATCGTGGTGATTTTCATGTATTTTTTTTTGATGACCTTTCTTAAAATCCCGCACAAGCCCACCGCCATCTTTGTGCTCTTTAATAGAGGGATTGCAAAACATAAAGTTTATTAATAAATTGGGTTTGCAAGATCATACATGGGCTCAAATGGTATTGGGCACGTCGTTTTCGTGGTGGGATATGTTGATGTATGCCTTGGGCGTTGCGGCGATAATTGGCCTTGAAACCTGAGTTCGATTAATCTTTTCAAATTCAGATTTGTATAGAACCCAAGTAGTAAGGCGAAAACAGGAAGGTTTATGTTTATAAACCGACTGATTTC
>JBLHHI010000149.1:0-6987 GCA_047614125.1 Bacteroidia bacterium
TTGTTTGACAATGTGTTTTTTGAGTTCTTCGCTGTAACGACGAACTGGACGAAGTTGCTTCTTTTTCTGTGACATTTTTCTAAGTTTAAAAACTCTAAAATGTGACAACTTTTTTCAGTCTTAGTCAGGTTTATAGTTTATGGTTTCTGGTTGTGGGTTTTATAGTATTTAGCTCTTCTTTCTTTGAAATGGTAATTGCATTTGTCATTGAATTTGAAATCGGGTTTGCGATTGAATTTTAATTATTGATAATAAGCGTTTTAAGAAATGATTGCAGGTTTTCTGCAACCATTTACTCCTTTAACAGACTATAGAATACAACATGTAATAAAAGTAAAGAGCATTTAATATGCAATAAGAATTGCTCATGATGGTTTGTGATGAAGGGGTAGGATGGAAACATCTTGCTCCTTCTTTGGTTTAGCCGTTTTAGTATATGATACCTTGCATGGCTCTCCAACACACAAGTTCTGATAATCATCATTTGACCTACCGAGAAAATTGCTTTCCTTTGCACCACGTAAAATTACGTAGTTTAACTGGAGTAAATCACAAAGGAAGACATGGCAAATTTCGATTTGATAATGCCCAAAATGGGCGAAAGTATTGCAGAGGCAACCATCATTCGCTGGTTAAAAAATGAAGGAGATCCTGTAGCGATCGACGAGGCAGTACTCGAAATTGCAACCGATAAGGTAGATTCGGAAGTGCCAAGTACAGCGGCCGGAATTATGGGCAAACCACTCTTTGGTGAAGGTGATGTGGTTAAGGTAGGAGAGATCGTAGCACAGATTATGGGCGAAGGTGGAAGTGTTTCCGCTGCCCCTGCTGCACCAATTCCATCTTTAGAAAAACCAGGTGAAGTCGTTCAACACGTTGTAGAGCAAGCCATTCAATCCGTTACTCCAACGGCACCAGTTGTCTCGAACAATGGCGATCGATTTTATTCTCCATTGGTGATGAACATCGCTCGAACCGAAGGAATCGCCATGACGGAATTGGAGCAAATTTCAGGTTCTGGAAACGAAGGCCGAGTAACCAAACGAGATATTTTAGCCTATGTAAGCAATCGATCGAATGGGTCAATACCAGTGCCAACACCAACATCCAACATTCTTCCCAAAACTTCAACTTCATTTCCAGCTTCGACTTCAACTTCGAAACCAACGGTTTCGCTAAACGCCGGCGATGAAGTAATAGCAATGGATCGAATGAGGAAACTCATTGCTGATCACATGGTTATGTCGAAACATACCTCTCCACACGTAACCTCATTTGTAGAAGCAGATGTTACCAATCTGGTTAATTGGAGAAATAAGAATAAAGGAATCTTCGAAAAGCGCGATGGCGAAAAGCTTACGTTTACGCCTTTGTTTATTGAGGCGGTGGTGAAAGCCATAAAAGACTTCCCAATGATAAACATTGCTGTTGATGGAGATAACATCATCAAACGCAAAAACATCAATATTGGCATGGCAGCAGCCTTGCCCAGCGGCAACCTCATCGTTCCGGTAATTAAAAATGCAGATACAAAGAACTTGGTTGGACTTGCACGCGAAGTAAACGACTTAGCCAGTCGGGCACGCAACAATCAGTTGAAACCGGATGAGATTCAAGGAGGTACTTACACCATTACGAATGTGGGATCTTTTGGAAACGTGATGGGAACACCGATCATTAATCAACCCCAAGTTGCTATCATGGCAGTGGGTGCTATTAAAAAGAAACCCGCTGTAATTGAAACAGAATACGGTGATGTCATCGGTATTCGACACTTTATGTATCTATCGCACAGTTACGACCACCGCGTTGTAGATGGTGCTTTGGGTGGCATGTTCGTTCGAAGAGTAGCCGATTATCTTGAGAACTGGGACATCAATCGCGAAATTTAGTAAAGTCATCTTCATCTTCAACTTCAACTTTTGCTTCAACTTCAAAGAATCACATGCCCGAATCACTCATTGTAATCCCAGCCCGTTTTGAATCTTCACGCTTTCCGGGAAAGCCACTCACTATAATAGCTGGGAAATCGCTCATTCAGCGTGTGTACGAACAGTGCATGGAATCGGATGCCGACGATGTAATTGTTGCTACCGATGATCAACGCATTTTCGACCACGTCTTATCCTTCGATGGGAACGTTTGTATGACGTCGGTGAACCACGAAAACGGAACTGAGCGTACCATTGAAGCGGTAGAGCGCCTGATGGACCAAGGTGAAGACTACGATGTAATAATCAATGTGCAGGGCGATGAGCCCTTGGTAAGTCCAGACGACATCAATCGGTTAATCAAATTGTTTGATGAGCAAGAAGTAGATATTGCAACCTTAATTAAAAAAATTGATAAGGTTGAGGAGCTTACCAATCCAAACATCGTAAAAGCTCTTGTAACCGACTTTGAAGAGGAAGTAGCTGATTTGCTGTACTTTAGTAGAGCACCACTGCCCTTTGTTCGGGATATGGAATTGGATGAGGCCATCGAAAAATTTACGTTTTACAAGCACATCGGTTTGTATGCCTTCGATTGCGAACAATTATTTACGCTTAAGGATACCGTTGCCTCAGAGCTGGAACAAGCCGAAAAACTCGAGCAATTGCGATGGTTGCAAAATCACTATGTGGTATCCGCAATTCTCACGGAAAATGAAAGCATTGGCGTAGACACACCCGAAGATGTTGCAATTGTTGAAAACATCTTGAAAAGCCGTTAATCCTTCACCCCTAGAAACTCCCTGTTTAGGGTACATTTGTACCCCGTATACAAACGTTTGCGCAGACCAAATCTTCTGCTCGAAATAAGATTGGACATATATGACTAAAGCAAAATACGTTTTCGTTACGGGCGGCGTAACATCATCATTGGGTAAAGGCATCATTGCTGCTTCGTTGGCCAAGCTTTTGCAAGCCAGAGGATACCGCGTTACCATTCAGAAATTTGATCCCTACATCAACGTAGATCCGGGAACCATGAACCCATACGAACATGGCGAATGTTATGTTACCGATGATGGAGCAGAAACCGATTTAGACTTGGGTCATTACGAGCGCTTTCTCAGCATAAGCACCTCACAAGCCAACAACGTTACAACGGGAAGGATCTATCAAACTGTAATCGATAACGAGCGTGCGGGTACGTACTTGGGCAAGACCGTTCAGGTTATTCCGCACATTACCGACGAAATAAAGCGACGAATGTTGCTTTTGGGAGATACCGGAAATTACGACATCGTAATCACGGAGTTGGGCGGTACAGTTGGTGATATTGAATCGCTGCCTTACGTTGAATCGGTTCGGCAATTGCGCTGGGAGTTGGGCGTTGATGATACTTGTGTGATCCATTTAACCTTGGTTCCGTATTTAAAGGCTGCGGGCGAGTTAAAAACGAAACCAACCCAACACAGTGTAAAAGGTCTTCAAGAATTGGGCGTTCAGCCTGATATTTTAGTTTGTAGAACGGAGCATAAGCTAAACAATGAAATTCGTAAAAAAGTAGCCCTTTTTTGCAACGTAAACCAAAATGCTGTAATTGAATCGATCGATGTTGAATCGATCTACGAAGTGCCTATGGTAATGCTCAAAGAGCGGTTGGATAGGGTTACGTTGGCAAAACTTAGGTTGAGCGCCAAAAACGAACCGGAACTAACGCGTTGGAAAGACTTTCTCTTCAAATTAAGCCATCCAAAGGCAGAGATTAACATTGGCCTAATTGGAAAATATGTTGAATTGCCTGATGCATACAAATCTATTAATGAGGCATTTAACCATGCTGGCGCGGTAAATGAATGCAAGGTAAATGTGCACGCCATACATTCGGAAGCCATTAACGCCGACAATGTGGCGGAACGACTCAAAGGAATTGATGGAATTCTGGTCGCTCCTGGCTTTGGTGCTCGCGGCATCGAGGGAAAGATTGATACCATTAAATATATTAGAGAAAACAACATACCTTTTTTTGGAATTTGTTTAGGCATGCAATGCGCTGTGATTGAATTTGCTCGAAACGTTGCGGGTTTAAACAAAGCGCACAGCATCGAGATGGAACCTAAAACTAAGTTTCCGGTCATCAACATCATGGAAGACCAAAAGAAGTTGAAAAACATGGGGGGAACTATGCGGTTGGGAGCCTATAACTGTGAAATCCAAAAAGGAAGTTTAGCGCATCGCGTATATGGTAAAACCAGCATTTCGGAGCGGCATCGTCATCGCTACGAGTTTAATAATCAACATCTTGAAGCCTTTAAAAAGTTGGGCCTGACGGCTTCGGGAATCAATCCCGATAATAACTTGGTGGAGATTGTTGAGATCGAATCACATCCCTTCTTCATTGGAGTGCAATTTCATCCGGAATTAAAGAGCACTGTCGACAATCCTCATCCGCTCTTTGTTAAGTTTGTGCGCGCAGCAATGGACTATGCTGGAAAGTGAGAAATAGTTAAACGGTTAGCTGGTTTATAGTTTATAGTTAAGTGATGCAAAAGGAAGGTGAAGAATTGTTGATGTCGAGTGAAATTAAGACAACCATAAACCATAAACTCGGAAACTAAGTAACCAATGATTGGATTAAACAACATATCGTACGAATTTGCCGGAAGGTACTTGTATAGAGATGCCAACTGGCATATAAAACCTCGAGAACGAATTGGTCTAGTAGGTAAGAATGGCAGTGGTAAAACAACGCTACTGCGCTTAATTACAGGCGAATACGAACTTAGAGAAGGAACGCTCTCCAGAATGAAAACCCTTAAAATTGGGTACTTGCATCAGGAGATGTCTGAAACGAATGTCAACCTTTCCATCTTGGATGTTGCTATGCAAGCTTTTAAGGAAGTGATTGCCATGGAACATGAAATGGCCGATATCTACAAGCGCATGGAAACGGAAGTGCTGGAGGCAGATTTGGAGCGTTTAGGCACGCTTCAGGAAGATTTTGAAAGACACAACGGCTATATGATTAAGAGCCAAACCGAAGAGATTTTGGAAGGTCTTGGATTTAAAACGGCTGATTTATCTCGGCCTTTAGGAGAGTTTAGTGGTGGTTGGCGAATGCGAGTTATTCTGGCACGTATGCTGCTGGAACGCCCGGATTTGTTGATGCTGGATGAGCCAACGAATCACTTGGATTTACCTTCGATTGAATGGTTGGAAAACTATCTTCAAAGTTACGAAGGCACGGTAATCATTGTTTCGCACGATCGGCACTTTTTAAACAAGATGACGACCAAGATTGTAGAAGTATCCAACCAAAAATTGTACATCTGGGAAGGGAACTACGACTATTTTTTAACGGCCAAGGTGGAACGCGACGACCTCCAACAACGACAATACGACAACCAACAAAAACACATAAAAGACCAAGAGAAGTTCATCAATCGCTTTCGGGCTAAGGCTTCGAAGGCAACTGCCGTTCAGAGCAGGGTTAAGATGCTCGACAAGCTCGATAAGGTAGAACAGGTGGAAGGCGACGGTCCTCGTGTAAATGTTAAGTTCGACATTAAACGAGAATCTGGTAAGGTGGTGATGGAGCTCAAAAACATAACCAAGCATTTTGGAGCGAATCACATTTTAACAAAGGCAGAAGGCCTCATTCATCGAGGCGATAAAATTGCCTTAATCGGCGCCAACGGAAAGGGGAAATCAACCTTACTTCGTATCATAGCCAATACCGAAAAATTTAGCGGTGAACGCAAAGAAGGGCATGCCGTTTATACCTCGTTTTTTGCACAGCATCAATTGGAAGCCTTGACCTTAGAAAACGAGGTTTTGGAAGAATTGATGACGCACGGAACGGGTTTATTGGAATCCGAAATTAGAAACATTTTGGGTTGTTTTCTCTTTGCTGGAGACGATGTTTTTAAACCCATTCGGGTTTTGAGTGGAGGCGAGAAGTCGAGGGTTGCCTTGGCCAAAACGTTGATTGAAAAAGCGAACTTCTTGTTGTTGGATGAGCCAACTAATCACCTTGATATTCAGAGCATTGAAGTGTTGGTGGAAGCCCTTAAGCAGTACCAAGGAAGCTTTGTTTGTGTGAGTCACGATCGATATTTTGTAAACGAAGTAGCCAATAAGATTTGGTGGATTGAAGACGAGAAGATCAAGGAATACCCCGGTTCGTATACCGAGTTCCTTTATTGGAATGCGCAGCGGCAATTGGCTTTAGTGGCCCCGGTTAAAAAGGTGACTCAAGTTCCAAAAGAAAAGAAAACAGTCTCGCCCATTAAAACCGACGAAGACAAACGTTTGCAGCAACAATTGCGAAAGGTGGAGCAGAAAATGGAGAAGATTGAGAATCAGATTGAGCTAGCAAAAGACAAGCTTAAAAAGATTGAAGTTGAGCTCACCAAACCCGAAATCACATCCGATTTAAACAAGCTTACCACCATGTCAATCAATCATGAAACCAAAACAACGGAACTTCAAAAACTCAATGAATCGTTGGATGAATGTGTGATGGAATTGATGGAGTTGGAAGAAGGTTGATTAACACTGAGGAGCAGCAATTTATTTTTTAAAACCTTCATCTTTCCACTTTTCCTAATTCTTGCAATAGGCCCAAGGTATAACTTTTTCTCATATGTGCCCTTGCCTTATAACCTTCATAAGTCATTAACAGTTTATGAAGGTTTGGGAGGTTGTAAAATGGGATGCCGGGAAATAGGTGGTGTTCTAAGTGGTATCCAATGTGGTGCGGCGCGATAATAAATCGCTCTATGAGCGGTGTTATTAAGGTTCGCGTAGAAGAATGTGGATTATCGTAAGACAACTCGCCAAAGTGCTCCGCAACACTTCTATTGTATTGAAACAAAAAGAAGGTTTTGAAATAGGGAACGATCCAATATAGCAAGTAATATCACCTTTGAGGAGTCTATCCCGTATTTTGTGTTTGACTAAAAAATCAACATATTAGTTTGCAGGGTTAATTCTTTCTTCGAAGTAAATATACAATTGATTATACACTTGGCTCCAGCCCATTCTGGATTTTTGCCAT
>JBLHHI010000150.1:0-6971 GCA_047614125.1 Bacteroidia bacterium
TCGCTGTAACGACGAACTGGACGAAGTTGCTTCTTTTTCTGTGACATTTTTCTAAGTTTAAAAACTCTAAAATGTGACAACTTTTTTCAGTCTTAGTCATCAAAGAACTCAATAAAGCCAATATTTAATGGATTTTCATTGGCAATTTTCTTATCCGTTACCACGGCTAAAACGTTTCCTAAGTGGTTGGCCAATTCATACACCTTTCTCCCTAGGTGACGGCGTGTAATGCTTTCATCCGACATAGAAACGGTGTATACCGTTGTTAATGTGCCTTGAATATTACTCAATTCTGTACTCCAATACGTAGTAATCGACATTGGGTCGTTTACATCCACATGAGGCATCATTACGGAGTTGTTTAAGTCCGCACTCATCTCAGGCATTATCAAGGTATTAAAATCATTGGTTACATGCAAGTTGTAGTCTTTAAACGCACACATGTACGAAATTAGTCCATCCATCCATATATCAAAATTGCTTTGATTCATAATGTTGTCGTGTGCTTGAACAATCGCATTCCTGAAATCTTGAAAAACGGCACTGCTTACATTGCTCAAATTGGCCTTGGTCAGCATGTCTGTTATCATTTGGTCAAAGCTCGGATCGTTGGGGTCTATGTTGTACAAATCATGCGGTGTGAGTTCACCCAAACAGTTTTGCTCGGTTAAAACCAATTGCGGCCGATACATGCCCAATCGAGAACTTCCGTAAATGTGTGCTTCTTCCCATGACATTTCTGATCCCAATTGGGCATAGGTAGCCATTACGTTGCCTGAGGCATCGCGTACATACCATGTTGTTTTCCACTCATCCGAACTTAACAAGTTGCCGGAAACATCGCGCGGTTTTTCAATCTTTCTGATTCTATTGCCAGTGGCATCGTACGAAAAGGCTAAGTCGGAAAACTGGTGTCCCGTGGCTTCACGAAAGACCCTGAAATGAATTCAGGGTGACGATTTCGTTGGCCAAGAATGTTTCGATTATTTTAAATGAGATCCTTGGTCACAGCAATACAAGCTTTGCGACAGACCAACAGATAAATAGGGATAATGCGCTTCCCAATTACTTCATGGATTGTGCAGGATATTTCTCCAGCTGATTTTCCGGCCGAATTGGGCGTCTTTCAAAGCCTCCTCCGCAATTTAGACATTGGTTGTTTAACACCCCTTCAACGCATCTTTGGCAAAAGCTGGATTCGAAACTACATATCATAGCCTCCCTGCTCGTAGGAGGAAGTAAAGTGCCACATTGTTCACAGCTCGGTCCTAAATCTAACAAAGCTTATCTTATGGAGTAAAGTCGAACGAATCGAAAAACCGCTTTTGCGTCTCATAACCATCTTCCGACGCTTCAGACATGGTTTGAAGCATGTACATTCTATTCTTTATCAAAAACATGCGGATTTTTGAAATGTTTCCACCATCTTTAATTTTAAACTTGACGTCTCGCCCCTCGTATCCGTGTTGTTTAATCTTCTTTTTGGAAATGACTTCGCCATCAACCTTCGAGATGGCTCCATTCATCGCACCTTCGTAAAACCCGTCCAAGAATTCCTCACTGCCATCGTTCACAAAGCCCGCCGGATACGCCGTGTAATTTACCATATAAAGCAAGTTGTCGTCTGCGTACCCTGGATTATAAATCATCATATTCAGCTTGATCTTACCAAGTACAGAACGAATTTTCATAACCGACTTTGTTGGCTTTCCAGGAAAGGATATAGAATAGTTAAACTTTGTTGATTCGTATTTGTACCATTCTTCTTCCGTTGTAAAACTAAGCGAAGAAGTTACGAAGGCCGTGAGAAATAACAGGCAGATTACTTTGTTCATTGCTGTGGATTATTTGATAAACAAATAAAGCAATTTTTCGCTTATTAGGCTGGATTTTTAGAGAAATTATATCTTTATAAACCGCGATTTGGAACCTTAACTGAGTATGCGGTGGTAGTTAAGCGTGCCTCCGTCTGCAGACTGCAAAGTGAAACCGTTGCGCTCTACAACCTTTATGGATGCAGGGTTTGAGCTCTTAATGGCACATTTGAAACTTCCTTTCTTCCCATATAAATGCAGGAACATGATGAGTTGACCCAATTTTTTCCCTATGAAATCTGGATTAATCATGTAGGACAAGATGTGATCGCCGTTCTCAACTTTTTCGTCGCGAATGGTGGCAACCGGTTCGTCATCAACTATTAATAGGTTTTGAAGTATGTTGTGATTCGACAGCAAGCGGTTAAGATATGCTTTATGCGATTCTGCGTCTATAATATCCGTGTTAAACGAATTCTGTCGTACATCCGGATGATTCCTCCAGCTCAGCAGAATGGGCCAATCATCAAAAGTTATTGGTCGAAGCTCTGTGTTCATTACAATTGTAAATCATGGATTTTTATAAGTGAATTAGACGGAAGATCTTTATTCACCCGCCTACCTAAAACATCATGGTATTGTGAAGCGGGAATGCATCCTTCGAAAAATGGACGCATGGTTGTAGTGTTTTCTATGGTAAGTTCATCTCCTTTTTTGAGAGGAAGTCTTGATACGACCGATCGACGGGCATGAACAAAAGCCTTTTCAGAAGCAGTTAATTCGTTCGTACGCATATTGGTTGCTTGTTCGGCCAAACGTATGAAACCAACCATTTCAGCCAGCTCTTCCGGCTCAAGTGCAAAACTGTGATCTGGCCCAGGCAGTGAACGATTTATCGTAAAATGTTTTTCAATCACATCAGCCCCCATGGCAACAGCAAGTGCCGGTGTTAAAACGGAGGTTGTATGATCCGAAAATCCGCACCGGAACCGATCATCTTGATGCAACATCGCTACCATCTGCAAATTTGCGTCGTTTATAGGTGTTGGATACGCATTGTTGCAATGCAGTAGTGTTAAATCATTGTTATACTTCGAGGCTATTTCTACAATCCGTTCTATGTACTCCAACTTATAACCTAGGCCCATCGAAACAATTAACGGAAGTTTGGCCGAGGCTACCATTTCAACAAAGCGAAAATCGGTGGATTCAAATCCCGCGATTTTTAGGCGTTTAACGCCTAAATCTACCAACTGGCTTACCGCCGCTTCGTCGAAGGGAGTCGACATAAACTCAATGCCCTGATCATCGCAGTACGCTTTTAAATCCTTTTGCCATGCTCGAGGAAGCTCGATGTCTTTTATTAATTGGTTGATGTTTGAATATCCTGCAAAATTGGGTGTGTTTTTGGCATACAACGTTTCTGAAGAATACGTCTGAAATTTGACCGCATCGCTGCCCGATTTCTTTGCTGCATCGATCAACTGTTTAGCACGATCGAAATCGCGATTATGGTTCGCTCCGGCTTCGGCAATAACAAATGTTTTACTCATAATTTTATACAAGTACACTTTCTATGAAAATGCAAAAGTACGTATTGACTGAACGGATTGATTTCGGCATATAAAATAATTCTAAGTCGGCTCCAGCTTCCAACGAATCAACGAGCGATCATCCGAACAACTGATAAACTCCCGTTCATTAATCCAAGCCACTTTGTTGATGCAATTTGTGTGAGATGCATACCGGTCTATGTCGATAACCTTTTGCAAATCAAGAGCTTCATTCCAAATCTTAATGGTCTTATCCATGCTGCAACTCAACAGTTGGGCGCCGTTCCACGCCAATGATTTAACCTGATACATATGGGCTGAAACAGAAAATACTTCCTTCATTAAACTCAAATCCCAGGCCTTAATTGCGCCATCTCTGCCCGCACTTAGCAGCGTTTGCTCATCAATAGAGCACATGGCAAAAACCGAATTGGTGTGTCCCTTTAAAACATGCGATACCCTTTTTTCTGTTTCATTAAAGAGGTGGATGTTGTGGTCTGAGCACCCAATGGCAAGTCCATTGGATGTTAACTCTGTGCAGCGAACACTCAGTGATGATATTTGGTAATCCACATCGTCATATCGAAATATCCCATCTTCTCCTCCACTGTACCCGTTGCCAAGAGCAAAAACACCGCCTCGATGTAAAACTACATCCTTCAACAACTTCTTTTCGGTTAAAGATATGTCGTAGATCCGACCCGATTTACTTCCAACGCGCAACACATTGCCAAACAGCGCAATAGAATACAGCGCCTCCGAAGTTTGAAGAATCATTTTACCTTGAGCTTTCTTGTTCAAGCTCCAAGCAATAACACATCCATCGGCCCCAGCGGAATAAATAACATTCCGTTTGTGGTCAATTTCGAAGGCATACACCGAATCTTTGTGCCCTGCGTATTGTTCAAGTTTTACAATGTTAAATGGCATACCTACTGTTCATCTTCATAATAGATTTTGTAGTATTTCCGACCATCCGCTTCCTTGCCTTTTTCAATTAGGTTCCGGTTTCCATGGATGTATATGTGAAAGTTCTTATCGAGCTTAAGCACACTCTTAAATACCCGTGCCTGCTTTTTAACGGCTTGTGCAGATATTTCAAAGTCGTCGAAGTTTGGAACTTCGTTTTCAGATCGATAGGCTTGATCGAACGTTCGGAATGAAGAAATCACGTTTTCATCTTTAAAAACTTGCTCTTCAAAGTCGTTTTTGTTAAACGTTTCGTTTGATTTAAAGTAGTCGACTGATCGATTTAGCAAGTCGATTTGATCGGCCTTACTTACCTCAAATTCTTCGGTTAACTGCTTGGTTACAAAGTTTTTAGTAATGCTCAAAAAATCTTTGGTATGGTGGTAGTCGTCGCTGCACGGTCGTACATTCAAAAACTTTTCCTTCCAAAATAGAGCCTCGCCAGCCTTGTTTGATTTATCGATGATGCCCAGCTTGAACCCCGTTTCAACATCGGTATTTAAGATTATACACCCCTTGTCCATCTTGTTAATATTTATGCCGTCTTCGCACTCCAAGATGAAATTTTTCTGCGCCGAATGAACCTTAATAAAGGGTTGCTTACTTTCCGATTTAAAAATTCCTATGGCATCGGTTCGCACTCCATCCACAGCAATGTTTTTGATGTGGGCCACGAATAAATCGCCTGTTTTAATTTGAGGATGCTCCGAAATGGCGTACAAGTGCTTAGCCGCATCCACACTCTTATTCAAGAAGCTCTCGGGTTGCTCAAACATTTGATTAACAAAGGTATAGACCGGATTCAGGTGAACATCTCCGTTCGAAAAATCGAATCGATGATATTCAACTTCGCCAAAAGGACTTAGAAAATATGTGAGCAAGGCCTGTGATAAACCCGGGTTGGAAAGCGGCACCAATTCCTCAGAAAGCGAGAGAGCTTCGTTGTTGTTTTTATTGCCAACCTTGTGCACAGCCAATT
Source organism: Bacteroidia bacterium (assembly GCA_047614125.1). Taxonomy (GTDB): domain Bacteria; phylum Bacteroidota; class Bacteroidia; order NS11-12g; family UBA9320; genus JBLHHI01. The sequence continues at coordinate 5,316 of JBLHHI010000150.1, forward strand.
TGGACAGAATGGATTCTGAAAAATCAATCATCTTGCAAAGCTACCGCACTTTCACTTTCAACAATAATTGTTTGCCAATAAAGCCTTCTAAAAGATCGCCCTTTGCAACGGGGCCAACGCCTTCGGGTGTTCCCGAAAAAATTAAATCTCCAATTTTTAGTGTAAAATACTTCGAGGTATGTTCAATGAGCTCCCCGAACGAGAACAACATATCCGACGTATTGCCTTTTTGCACTATTTCTCCGTTTTTTCGAAGTTCGAAGTTGAGGTTACCGAGGTTTTGACCTTCAACCGGTATCCATTCTCCTACTACCGCGCTGCTGTCGAAGGCCTTAGCCTTTTCCCAAGGAAGGCCCTTTTCTTTTAATTTTTGTTGGACATCTCGGGCAGTAAAATCCAACCCAATGGTCATTTCTGCAAAGTATTTGTGTGCAAATTTTGACTGGATGTGCTTTCCCAATCGGTTTATCTTTATCACTATTTCTGCCTCATAGTGAACATCGTTGGTGAAATCTGGGATGAAAAACGCATCCCGCTGGCGCATGATGGCACTGTCGGGTTTCATAAAGATTACGGGCTCATCGGGAATGGTATTTCCCAACTCGAGCGCGTGTCTTCCGTAGTTTCTACCGATGCAAATGATCTTCATTTTGTTACCATAATTGTTGGTGCAAACGTAGGGATTGATAATGGAGAATTGATAATGGAGGATTGAAAATTTAACCTTGACTGAAAGAGGTTGTCACTTTTCTATTAGGTATATATTAATATTTAAAGATAATAATTTTTAATTAAACGAGGGGGCCCGGGGGAGACTCATAACTTTTCATTTGTGTTGACAACCCATTTTTAGTTAGGACCATATCCCATTGTTGGGTTGGCTTTAATATCAGCTCATATGGTCTAAAATAAGGATCATTAGTTAACTTACTTTCTATACCATATGGTGTTAATTTACCCAACTTTGGTTTGCGTTTAAACTTGTTGTGATTGTTGATAGCTTTGTTTAACAGCAGCCTTAACTCCTTTAGGTTTTTTGGAGCCCAATTTTCTAAATAGCCATTCTTAATCAGGTCATTCGTCTTTTCTGCAAACGGATTTTCCCAACTGTATTTGCACATACTTTGAAGTATTCCATAGCGAGCTAATTCACTAGCATAGAGGCCACTACCGTATTGGCTGCCTCTATCTGAGTGATGTATTAAACCTTTAAGTTTTTTACCTCCTCGCTTTTTAATGGCCCGCTGTAAGACCTCCAAAAATGATGTTGCTGGATACGAGCTGTAGGCCCCATGGCCAACTATTGCTTGCGAGTAGACATCCGTTAAAAAAATTAAATAATTCGTTTGTCCGTCAAGGGTATGGAAGTACGTCATATCCCCTTGCCAAACCGTGTTGACGGTCGAAACAGGAAGCCCGTAAATTAAGTTTGGGTAGGTCCTTGAGCCTGGTTTAGTGGTACGTATTTTATTCTTGGGATATCGTACTGCAAAGCCCATGCTTAATAGAGCTTGCTCAGTTTTATCTCTACCCCAAGGCCAATCTTTGGGCATATCATCATATACATATCTGCACCCAGCGGTAGGATTTTTTTTGCGACATTTCAGCATCTCTTCCACAAGACTAATGCGCAGATCTCCTTCATTAGTTTGTATC
>JBLHHI010000151.1:0-6878 GCA_047614125.1 Bacteroidia bacterium
ACTTTCATCGTAAAAATTACTCGAAAGGGCCCGCCCTGTCTTCTAAATTTTTACTCGAAACTCACTGTCCACAAGCGTTCTGAATTCAAAATATGAATCGAACTCAGGTTTTAAAGAAGTTGATTTGAAATGCTCTTTAAGAATTAGCGAATGTTGATCATCTATTTAAAGCGGATGTTGTAGGTAATACCTAAACCTATGGCATGTATATTTTGTACTCCAGCTTCTTCCACTTTAATTTGATCGTAATATCCAAAGAAATTCCAGTAATCGTAATGCAAACCAATTTGAGGTCGCACAAAGTATCCACCGGTTGTACCATCCAAACCCGAAAGAAACGCATAACCAAGTTCTAAGCCGGCAAACCATCCAACCGATTCTGGATAATAGCGGTATATAATGGCAATTGGGAGCACCCCAACGTCGGTATTAGATTCTTTGGCGAAGTAATTTACATCTCCCACTTACCCCCCTACAGATGCCTTGGTTTCCAAAAACTGAACGCTGCCATCAAAGCCCAATCCAACGCTGTGTGTTTTACCCAGATCCACAATGGGCAAAGCAGTATTTATTCCAATTTTCAACCAGCTATTCGACTTGTTCGATTTAGATAGATCAACTTGAGCTTCTGACAATAAGATGCCAGAAGCGAGCAGCGTGAGCAAGAAATATTTTACCTTATTCATTCATGGAAGATAGGTGTTAACCCACTGGCATTCAGGTAATTTATTGTCTTACTTTTTAGCAATTATTGCACTCGTTATAACAGACACCGTTGCCATCGGGCCATCCATGTAAAGAGGTTGTTCTCGATTAATATAGGACAGTTGAAACCACTTTCCCTGAAGGTCTTTGTTGGAGCCCCAGCCCTGATTGCTTTCGTCTGCCTCCGCTTCTGAGAGCTCACGGGTAAAATCAAATTGTGCGGCTTCGCATCCTGCAAAGTCCCAAGTTTTACCTTCTTCATCTTTAAATAAATAATGTTCTGCATCGCCCAAATGAAATTCAACGAATGTGGCCTTAAGTTGAAGTGCAAGGCTGTCTGTAGAATCCATCGGTTGCGGAATTAAGGTATCAGCAGTAGTTTCTTGATTGGTGGCCGAATTGTTTTCGTTGGATTTATCTGGATTGGCTCCACAGGAGTACAAAAACAAAACGAGTAAAAGTAAAGAGGCGCGGTTGTTCATCATTTTTAATTCCATTTTAAATCGTATCGGTCTGCATTCATTACCTTCTCCCATGCTTTTACAAAATCACGAACAAACTTCTCTTTGTTGTCGTCTTGAGCATATACTTCGGCATACGCTCTTAGCACTGAGTTTGAGCCAAAAACCAAATCAACTCGAGTGGCCGTCCATTTGGTTTCTCCTGTTTTGCGATCCACTAGGTGATATAAGTTCTCTCCAACCGGCTTCCATTTATACCCCATATCGGTTAAATTGACAAAAAAGTCGTTGCTCAACACACCTACTCTATTAGTAAAAACACCTTCTTTTGTTGCACCGTAATTGGTTCCTAAAACGCGCATCCCTCCAACCAAAACGGTCATTTCGGGTGCAGTTAAACCCATGAGCTGTGTGCGATCCAGCAAGAGTTCTTCTGGGCTAACCACGTAATCCTTTTTCAACCAGTTTCTGTAGCCATCGTGAACGGGCTCTAAGTCGGCAAACGATTCGGCATCGGTCTGCGCATCAGTTGCATCACCTCTACCGGGAATAAACGAAACGTTTAAGCTTATCCCAACATCTTTAGCCGCTTTCTCAACCGCAGCACTTCCACCCAAAACTATAAGGTCGGCCAGGCTAACTTTTTTCGAAAGGGTTGACTGTATCTCGGTTAATTTGCTCAGCACTTTTTGCAAACGTTCTGGCTCGTTGCCCATCCAATCTTTTTGAGGAGACAACCGAATTCGTGCACCGTTTGCTCCACCTCTGAAGTCGGAACCTCTATATGTTCTTGCACTGTCCCAAGCGGTGTTGATTAGCTCCGATTGTGTCAATCCACAATTTAACAATTTAGCTTTCAATTCGTCGATTTCCGATTTGGTTACTTCTTTATTTCCAGCTGGAATTGGATCTTGCCAAATCAAATCTTCCTTCGGTGCATCCACTCCTAGGTATCGAGAATTTGGACCTAAGTCACGATGAGTTAACTTAAACCAAGCTCGGGCAAAAACATCAGAAAAGTACGCCGGATCTTTGTGAAAGCGCTCTGAAATTTTTCGGTATTCTGGATCTTTAGCCATGGCCATATCCGCATCCGTCATAATAGGGTTGCGCCTTGCATTTGGGTTGTGCGCATCGAGCGGCTTATCTTCTTCTTTTATGTTTATGGGCTCGTATTGCCAAGCACCGGCCGGACTTTTCTTAAGTTCCCACTCGTAGTTGAGTAACAAGTCGAAATAGCCATTGTCCCATTGGGTCGGATTGGTGGTCCATGCACCTTCCAAGCCACTGCTCACAGCATCTCCTGCATTTCCTGTTCCCTTGGGATTAATCCAACCAAAGCCTTGTTCGTGTAGTTCAGCCGCTTCAGGTTTTTCCCCTAAAATAGATGCGTCTCCATTTCCGTGAGCTTTACCAACCGTGTGTCCACCTGCAGTTAGTGCAACGGTTTCTTCGTCGTTCATGGCCATACGCTTAAAGGTTATGCGTACATCTTGAGCTGTTCGCAACGGATCGGGTTTGCCATCCACCCCTTCTGGGTTTACGTAGATTAAGCCCATTTGAACTGCTGCCAATGGGTTTTCGAGTGTTTGACGATCGGTATCTTTTTCGTATCGATTGTGCGTCTCGGCCAACCATTCCTTTTCCGAACCCCAATAAATGTCTTTTTCTGGATGCCAAATGTCTTCACGTCCACCGGCAAAGCCGAAGGTTTGTAAGCCCATCGATTCGTAGGCCATGTTCCCAGCAAGAATCATCAAATCTGCCCAGGAAATTTTATTGCCGTATTTTTTCTTAATGGGCCAAAGCAATCTCCTGGCCTTGTCTAGGTTAACGTTATCCGGCCAGCTGTTCAATGGAGCAAAGCGTTGATTCCCTGTATTGCTTCCACCTCGTCCGTCGGCAATTCGATAGGTTCCAGCAGCATGCCATGCCATTCGAATCATCAAACCTCCGTAATGCCCCCAATCGGCCGGCCACCAATCCTGGCTGTCGGTCATCAGTGCTTTTAGGTCGTTCTTCAACGCTTGAAGGTCCAGTTTATTAAATTCTTCCGCGTAATTAAATTCTTCGCCCAACGGGTTGGTTTTTGAATCGTGTTGATGCAAGATGTCTAAGTTTAACGCCTTAGGCCACCATTCCATAACCGTATTTTGAGTTTCGGTGTTTGCTCCGTGCATTACTGGGCACTTTCCTTCTTTTGGGTGATTCATATTCTATGTATTTTTATTTGTCTTGTTAATTTTTGGCAGCCGCAATTTGCACAAAATGCACGTGTTTAGCTGCTCCTATTTATAATAATGTTTTTGTTCGTCAATTGTTTTTTAAACTTTCAATTTAATCTTCATATCGCTTAAGCTTGTTTCGCACTGATATTAATTCAGCCTGCAATCCATCAATCTTTTTCAACAGATTAAAAATGGTATCGATTCCTTCCAGATTAATCTCCAATTCTTGATTCATACGAATAATTTTCTCAATATCACCAGCATTATCCCTACGTACATACTGAGCTTGCTCGATGGTCATTATCTCAATCAAGCCATATTCGTCCAAATTGATAAAGAATGACAACTCCACTTCATAATGGGTGCATAATTGTTTGATAGGAATAAAGTTTTCTAGACTCATGCTGGTCGCAAATTAATAAGTTCTTCAAATAATTCCTTTTCCTTATCCGAAAGGTTGGTTGGCAGTTTTACATTAAAGGTAATGTAAAGATCCCCAAATTCATCATTCCTTTTGTACGCTGGGAAGCCCTTTCCTTTTAACTTCACTTTAGTTCCACTTTGTGTTTCTGGCTTTATTTTAAGTTTAACCTTTCCAACAAAAGTATTCACGGTAATTTCTCCACCCAACAACGCTTCGTATAAATTAACATCAACTGTAGTATGCAAGTCATCATTGTCGCGCTTAAAATTTGCATCATTTTCAATTGAAAATTGGATGTATAAATCACCATTTGGACCATTGTTAATTCCCGCTCCACCTTTTTCTTTAATTTTAATGATTTGTCCGTTTTTAACCCCAGCAGGGATGGTGAGTCGAATGTTTTTGCCGTTAATTGTTAGTGTGCGTTTATGGGTAGTATATACATCCTTTAAATCGAGATGCAATTCGGCATTGAAGTCCTGACCTCTGAACCGAGCATTGCTTCTACTTCCACCACCTCCAAACATAGATTCAAAAAAATCTGAATACTCATTTTCTGCGTAACGGTCTGACGTTTGGTTTTGATGACTTCTTTGTGTTTTTCTTTGTTGTTTTGCCTTCTCAAATTCATCCGCGTGTCTCCAATCTTTACCATGCGTATCATATTTTTTTCGATTTTCAACATTGCTCAGAACCTCATTAGCTTCGTTAATTTCTTTAAATTTCCTTTCCGATTCTTTATCATTGGGATTTAGGTCGGGATGATATTTCCGAGCCAATTTCCGATATGCTTTTTTTATATCGCCACTCGTAGCCTTATTTTCAAGTCCGAGTATTTTATAATAATCAATAATTGCCATTCAAATTATGTCGTATTTTTTTGTTTGTTACCTGTACGATTTCCTCCAACTTCTTATGGTTTTTACTCTCGTTCAAATGCGTTTGTCTTTCTACCCACAAATTGTATTACGCTGCCCTTTCCACGGTGATAAAGTCCTTCTTCCAATTCCGTTTCAACCTCTTCCAATTGAATCACTTCGAAATCCAAAAAATCATTTCGAATCATCTCTTTTGAGAACAAAATATCTTTGTTTTTAGGGCCGCCAATATTCGGATGTTTCTTTTGATACTCCGAGTGATTTTTGCTAAATCCTTCAAGGATAATAAGTCCGCCAGGTTTCACCATTTCCGCAATTTTCTTATGATAAATGGAAAGAAGATCTGGTGGGAAATGAGCAAAAATCAATGCCGCGGAATCGTAATTATGATTTACTAAATCCAATTTTAAAAAATCACCCACTTCATAGACGATTTCAACATTTTGTTGGGCAGCCAGCTTTAAAGCCTTTTTCTTTCCTTCTTTGCTAATATCAAATGCGGTTACTAGCAGTCCATTTTGGGCGGCATAAATGGCATTGCGGCCCTCTCCCTCGGCAGGCAATAATATATTTCCGGCAAGCTTAAAGCGACCCACAGCTTCTTTAAAGAACATGTTGGGAGCCATGCCATACGCATATTCATTGCTTGAATATCGATTATCCCACATTTCTTTTACATTGCTCATTATAGAAATTCCTTAATCTTAACCCTTCAAGCCTAATCATTTCAAAGTTTTTTTATCAAAATTGCATCCTAGACCCATTATTCGTCACAGACTGTTTTCGACGTACATTTCACTATCCAACATTTACGTTAAACAAATAACCCACGAAGGCGGTTAAACCCATGGCCACTGTTCCCCAAAATGTGATTCGAAGAATAGCCTTCCTTGCGCTCGATCCACCCGTTTTTGCCGTAAGTGCTCCCAAAATAATTAAAAAGAAAAGCGAAAACCAATAGAGCCAATACTCCAGCCCCTCGAGTGGTAAAAACAAAGAAACTAAAAGTGGTAAAATGCCGCCAAATGTAAATGCAGCCCCAGAGGCAAAAGCAGCTTGTATTGGATTGGCCTGACTGATTTCATTAATTCCCAACTCATCTCGAATATGTGCTCCAAGGGCGTCCTTTGCGGTGAACTCTTCTGCAACCATTCGTGCTGTTTCCTTCTTTAATCCCCGTTTTTCATAAATCTCAGCCAGTAAATTCAATTCCAATTCTGGCTCTTCAAGCAACTCCAATCTTTCACGTTCAATATCGGCATTTTCCACATCCGTTTGAGAACTAACAGAAACGTATTCTCCAGCTGCCATCGATAAAGCACCTGCCACTAATCCGGCTAAAGTTGCCAAAATAATAGGAGCTCGTTGTTCGCTGGCTGCAGCAACACCAATGGCCAAGCATGCGGTTGATAAAATGCCATCGTTTGCACCCAGAACGGCTGCTCTTAGCCAATTGCTTCGATGAATATAGTGGTTATCTAAATAATTATCCTTTGCATTCCGATCTGGTTTCATATTCCTTTTTTAATTTTATTTAGACGGTTTAAACAAACAAGAAGTCCATGGATGGAAGGCCGCTTTCAACATTAAACCCACCTTTGGTTTGCTTCATTTTTGGCCAACGTCACAATAAATCTATATTCAACTACCATTATCTCGTTTTAATGCAGAAATGTAAAATAAGCAGGAATGATATATCCAAGAACGAAGTTAAACGCTAAAACAAACAATCAAGAAAAAATCGGCAGAATAGGATTGTTTTAAATAAGAAAAGGGCTTGCGATTTTTTCTATTTATTCTTAAGATATATGTGACGAATGTTCCGATCTCCCGTTTCTTTTTCTTCGATTTCGAACTTGCCAATGCTCTTAATCAATGGATATAGTTTCGGGAATCCATAATTTCTTGGATCAAAATCCGTCTTTTTCTTCATGATAAAACTTCCCAGCGTTCCCAAGAACGCCCATCCACTATCGTCCGATATCTCATCGATGCTATCTTTTATAAGCCGCATCAGCTCACCATCAATTTTGCCCACCGAAGAGTTTTCATTTTGGGGTTGGTTCTGTTTGTTTACTTGTTCGTGGGGTTCGGCTTCTTTGTCTTTCTTCAGAATTTCCAAATAAATAAACTTGTCGCAAGCCGTTATGAAGGGTCGTGGGGTTTTTCGTTCGCCAATTCC
>JBLHHI010000152.1:0-6751 GCA_047614125.1 Bacteroidia bacterium
ATTTAACACAGATCGCTGCCAAAAAAACAGCTTAAATCGACTCAAGCTTCGAAAACCAAATTGACGGAAATAGGGCAAGTCCATCGCTGTTATTACAAAACGATTATCCTCGCCTTTTGCTAGCAAATCCAACTGATCAGCTATGGTTTTTAAATATTGATAAATGCTAAAGTCCTTATTATACATGGCATTAAACTGGAAGGGTACCAGCGTGCCACTATAATTAATCACAGAATCAAAAGAAATGTTAAAATGCAAACAGAGCTTCTTAATCTCATCGAAGGTGAGTGCAGTAGTACCTCGCATTCTTCGATATGCTGCATCCACATTAACCCCCAACAAGTCGGAAATCTCATTGGCTAGATTCTTATTTCCCACACGATCCTTGCATTGTTGAATCAATATTTCTTGATCATTCATTTTATTGAATATTAATAATCTTCTATTCTTGTTGTCAAATATAGGGCAAAATATAATGGGTGCATATTTTTATGAGCACATGTAATGTGAAATTCGCTAAATATGATCAAAAAAATATGTACTCATAAATATAATCACCGCGAATACCCATGCATCCATAATATTCAATTATTAATGATGATCACATTCCGCCACCTTTGAATCATGAAAAACGTAAAAATATATTTCTCGACCATCGCATTTCTTACAGCCAGTTACGCAATGAACGACTGTTCCGCTCAAAACCTTTTTTTCAGTCTTCAATCCGGCTATGGAATAGGTTTAAACAAAATTAACAGCAACCAATCGTATTCATCCACGTACAACTATGATGATGAAACAGGCAAAGGAACCGAAGAAATGAATTCCTCTTCTTTCGGACATTCAATAAATTTTGGAGGAAGCATCGGATATCTCGTTAACAATCACCTTGGTTTTGAAATAGCGGCTACTTGGAGCCAATCAGCAACCTTCAAAAGCGAGGAGTTTTACGAGGGCCGCTCAGATGAATACAATTATTTAGAACAAGAGCATTATGTCATGTCTTCAAAGGCCAGCATGCTTCAGCTTTGCCCCAGCATTCAATATTTGTTCGGAACCAACAAACTTCAGCCTTATGTAAAGCTTGGCTTGGTTGTAGGTATAGGAAAAATTGACCTCCAAGATTCATATAGCGCTTTGTATAAAGAAGACGGTGAGAAAGAAACCTACACTTATAAAGATGACTATGTATACGATGGCGGCACGGCAATCGGTTTTCATTGCACCGGAGGCGTACATTACCGCGTAAATAAAAACATCTCATTTTTTGGAGAACTTAAAAACACCAGCCTATCGTATGCTCCAACCAAAGGTGAATGGTTAAAAAGTACGGAGGACGGAAAAGAAGAGCCATTGACTGAGTATGAAACCTATGAGAAAAAAGTCAATTTCGTTGATTCATATACTGAAAATTACCAAGACGATTTTGACCCAAACAAACCGAGTACCGCACTTAAAACCAATTACGCGTTTAGTGCCTTAACCTTCAACATAGGTTTTACTTTTACAATTTAACAACCATGAGGTTGCGTTTTTCATCCCATAGGCTGTTGCTCATGGGATGAATTTCGTTTAAAATCTTTTGGAATTCGTGATGCTAGTTCGCTTGAATCATGCTTCGCAAATTGATTAGCATGGCATCAACCATCTTTTCTAAATTAAAATTCGGCTCCCATCCCCAATCATCTCTTGCCGGCTGATCGTTGATGCTCTTGGGCCAGCTGTCGGCAATTTTTTGTCTTGGGTCATTGTGATACGACATCTCAAAATTTGGAACCTTAGCTCGAATGGCATTCGCTAGCGTTTCAGGATCAAAACTCATTCCAGATAGATTGTACGAACTCCGTATCTTTATCCGATCACCCGATGCTTCCGTAATGTTAATGGTTGCTTTTATCGCATCATCCATGTACATCATGGGCAAAAAGGTATTGGCGGTTAAGAAACAAGAATATTTTTGATGTTTCAATGCTTGGTGAAAGATGTCGACGGCATAGTCTGTGGTTCCACCACCCGGCAAGGCCTTCCAACCGATAAGACCGGGGTATCGAATGCTGCGAACATCCAAACCATACCTTCTAAAATAATATTCGCAAAAACGCTCTCCGGCCAACTTAGAAATACCGTAAATGGTGTTGGGATCCATCACGCAATCTTGCGGAGTATCGTTTTGAGGAGTGTTTGGACCAAATACAGCAATGGAACTGGGCCAAAACACCCTTTTAACATCGTATTCAAGACTGGCATCAAATATATTAAAGAGCCCTTCCATGTTTAAATCCCAACCTTTTTTAGGAAATTTTTCGGCAGTGGCGCTCAGCATTGCCGCCAAGTGATAGATCTGTGTGGGTTTGTGTTTGGAATACATTTCTTGGATGTTCTTTTTATCTAATACATCCAAAATATCATATGGCCCCGCTTCCATCCTGGCAGCATTCACTTCTTTTACATCACAGCAAACCACGTTCGAAACTCCGTAACTGCTTCTCAGCTCGTGCGCCAAATCCGTTCCCACCTGGCCTTCCGAACCTATTATTAAGATCTTATCTTTCCCACTCATGCTTAAACTTTATTGATTTCAAACCTAGTTCTTTTTTTATTTTGAACATGGATGTGCTGCTTATTTATTCGGCACTTTTTGCGTTGGTGTCTAACAGCAGTTCTGAATACAATGCTCGAGTTTTATTTATCATAACCTCGTTTGTAAACAGTTTAAGTTTCTGATTGGCACCGGCTACTATTTTTCCGTGCAATTCTGCGTTTTGAAGGACTTGTTCCACCTTATTTGCCAGATCTTTAGCGTCGCCAACTTCTGCAAGCAAACCGGTTTGGCCATCTTCCACCATTTCAGAAATTCCTCCAGCATTTGTGGCTACAACGGGCACTTGATTCCCAAAAGCATCTAAAACAGTAGTGCCCAAGCCTTCTGTTTTTGAAGTAAATAATAAAACATCCAAATCTTTAAATATTTGTTGGACGTCTGTTCTATATCCCACAAAATGGATAACCTTATGCAACCCTTTTTGATCTGCGTATTGCTTTAGCTCCAGCTCCATAGGCCCGTTCCCAATAACAACAAACTTCCAAGAAGGGTGCTTATTATGCAATAAGAAAACCGTGTCGATAAAGGTGAAATAATCCTTATGATCCGCAAGTGCTGCAATGTTGCCAATGAGTATTTCATCCGGTTTACAGCCCAATTCATTTCGCAAATGTCCACTTCGCATTTTTACGAATTTATTTGGATCGATGCCTGAATGAATCGTAACTACTTTGGACGAATTTAACGAAGTTCCTTTCTGAACAATCGTATTGATGGCTTCGGATACACATACGATGCGTTGAATGGAGTTGTGATTGTATTTCATTCTCGACCACCAGTTTTTGCCAACTGCAAAATCTACCCGGCGACTTAAAATGATGGGGGTAGCGTTATTGAAGAGCATGGCTGATAAAACTGCTGTAGTATGGCTGTGTGCATCATGAGCATGGAGGAAGGTAATGGCTTGTTTTCGGCAGATTTTTGCAAGTCTTTTCGCCGCTAAAATGTCAAAACCCCCACGTTTCTTGTAGATTATGCAATCCTTTGTATCAATCTTTGAACTGAGCTCGCTACCAATGGGACAAAATACTTTTTGAGCAAAGTTGGCCGTTTTGTCTTCTTTTAACCCTTTATATAAATAGTACAGTTGTTGTTCTCCGCCTCGCCAACTCAAAGGCGAGCTTATGTGCAAAACTGTATTTAATCGTGATCCCATCTAGTTTTTTGCGAAGCAAAGATGAGCAAAATGTTTGTATGTAAAAGATCTGATTGAACTTCATCGTATTCCTCCGTCACAGATTTATTGTGCTTTATCAGAATTTGCTGCTTAGGCATGAGGTTCTTATGGCAATATTAATAAATTTGCGATGCGCTCAACAAGGGCATACAAGTGCGCAAGTATTCATGCCGAGTTTATTTTAAGGCGATGCATTTAAAACCTGCAATGGCAACAATGGTTCCGGCAAATTTATGGGATGGCCCGCCAATTGGTGTTAAAGAAAAGCGAATGAAAACATATAAAGTGGTTGGAGTAATGTCGGGAACTTCAATGGATGGAGTTGATCTAGCACATTGTAATTTAACCCTCAACGAAAATGATCAATGGTCGTATGTCATCAACAAAGCAGAAACCATTGCTTACGATGACCTTTGGCGTTTACGCCTTTCAAAGCTGCGCAACCAAAATGCTTTGAATGTGTATAAAACCGATCGATATTTTGGGGAATACATCGGAAGATTGGTTGTAGATTTTCTAGAACGACATCAACTTGACGCCGATCTCATCAGCTCCCACGGTCATACCATCTTTCACCAACCAGACCACAACACAACTTTTCAAATTGGCGCCGGAAGCGCAATATCAGCCACCGCTGGCATCCCATCGGTTACCAACTTTCGAGCCTTAGATGTGGCAAAAGGTGGCGAAGGTGCACCTGTTTCTGGAATTGGCGACCAACTGCTTTTTTCTGAATACGATATGTGTCTGAACTTGGGCGGTTTTGCGAACATTTCGGCTATAAAAGACGGGCAGCCCATTGCCTACGACATCAGTCCTTGCAATATATTGCTCAATCGAATTTCACGTGAATTTGGGTCGGAATATGACAAGGATGGCGAAATTGCCGAACGTGGGTCCATCGATTATGATTTGCTCGGAACTTTAAACAACATACCGTATTACAATCAAAATCCACCTAAATCTTTGGGCAGAGAGTGGATCAACGAGAACTTTTGGTTCCTCGTTCGAGAAAGCGAATCAAGCAAGGAAGATCGCATGAAAACTTTGGTAGATCACATTGCAGAACAAATAGGCAAGAACATTGAAGATCTGGCCGAAATTTCAAACAACGCGAAAGTTTTAGTAACGGGTGGTGGGGTATACAATAAAACGCTCATTGATCATATAAAAACGCATACGGATGCCCAAATTGTAATTCCCAATCATCAACTCGTAGAGTTCAAAGAAGCTCTAATTTTTGCGTTGATGGGGGTTTTGCGAATTCAGAACAAACCAAATATTCTCTGCAGTTATACCGGTGCCGATTCGGACTCTGTAGGGGGTGATTTAAGTGGCAATTTTTCACATCTTCTTCAATAATTTATGGTTCACATATTTAAAATCAATTTAGTTTTCGCCTTACTAATAGGCATGCGTTTTTGTGGTTTTGCACAGCAACTCGAAGAAATTAAAGGTTCGAGAGACTTAAAACTTGAATTCGGGTATGAAATTCACAAATTCCATCACCAAATCTTTGTTTCTGCGTATCACAACCGTTTGGGTTTCCAGTTATTTGAATATGCCGATGAGCAACTATCCTGCTTAACGTGCAGACTTCCAAATCCAGATCCAAAACTCAAAAACTTTGCCGACGTTCGGAGCGTATATATCTCCAATCTTTTTGAACACCACAACACCGTATTCTTTTTTGCAAGTGGCAAAGATGTAGAATCTGGAATTTATGCGCACACCATGGGCAAGCCCAAGTTGATTGAAGCCTGTGAATCGATGGCGGGTAACTTCGTATTGCACAACAACGAAGTTGTTACTCAAGTGTTTAAAAGGAACGAAAAAGGAACTCAAACCAGCCACCTTGTATCGATTCGTGAAGACAACCGCGCAACAACTAGAACGCTGAAACTGATGCAGACGGTTCCTTTGTATTTCATCATTAGCTACGACAAAGAATTAATAACAGTTGGTCGAAACGGAAATTTACACCGTATAAAAAACAATGAATTGGAGCAACTTAAGTCGTTGTATACAAATATTCAAAACCCTTTTATTTTTAATAATCAACTGTTTTACCAAGCAACAAAGTCTTCCGATAACCAAGTCGTTTTAGTTGGAAGAAATATCAAGAACGAAGAGATAAATTACGGCTCCGTCGTTCCAAACCTCGGAATGTTGCGTCCATTGGAACCATGCCTATTAAAGGATGAATTATTCTTTATTTCCAGCACCGAAAAATCGGGTTGCCGATTGTACAAGATCAACCACAAATTTGAAATAAAAGAACTGCTTTTTTTGCAGGATTACGCCAACTCAAAATACGTTGACGGTCTGGCATCAGTTGGAGGAATTGTGTACCTTAGCATGCGAGATTGGGAAGGGAAGGACGATCATTTATACTCGCTTTCATCTGGTGTATTAACAGAACGCGACCCCCGATATATATCTGATATTCATGATCTTACCAATGGAGAAGATCAAATACTATTTAGAGCTAAGGAGTTTTCGAGCACTGCACTTTTTGCGCAAACTCCTGCCAAGCCACCAATTATTGTGGAGGCAGAAATGAACGCTTTTAACTTTTGGCAACCGGGTAAAATGCTTGGCCAAGTTGAGGCCTACGACGAAAATGGGAAAGTGAAATATTACATTGTTGCCGGGAATGAGCAAGGCTTGTTTCAAATAGACAAGTATACAGGAGAAGTTTCCGTAAGCTCTTCGTTAATGCGCGCCACTGGCGTATATGATTTGGAAGTAGCCGTTGAAAATGTTTTGGATATGCGCAAATCGGGTCATGTTCACATTACCATAAAACAGGGTAAGATTATGAATACCGACAACGTTATTGAAACGTTACTCTTCTTTCCAGACTTTCAGCGCAGAGGATATTTAACCACACAAAACCTTTCGAATGGAACCGTTGTTGGGGTTTATGATATGAACTTTTACATGGTTGACGAGCTCACTGTGCGAAATGG
>JBLHHI010000153.1:0-6654 GCA_047614125.1 Bacteroidia bacterium
TCTTTTATGATTTTTATCTTCACAGGAATTGGCCATTTGAATTTCAATGTGCCCTGACCCCAACGGGGTCAAATCTTGCAGAACGAGAATCGAATGAGAATACGACCCTGACGGGGTTGTATAATATATCACCGAAATATTAATCTTCTGTGTTGAGCGGCAATCAATGAATGAGCACTGCTAAATCATCTTCTATAATTTTCATTTTCAAACCGATTGGCCATTTGAATTTAAATGGCCCTGACCCCAACGGGGTCAAATCTTGCAGAACGAGATGCGAAGAAGAATTCGACCCTGACGGGGTCGCATAAAAGGCTGCACAAAGCAAATCAAAATTCACAACGAATAATCCTATTTTTGCACCATGGCATCCATTGCATTTTATACGCTGGGTTGTAAGCTCAATTTTTCGGAAACTTCTACCATTGGTAGGCAAGCGGCAAACGCGGGCTTTGAGGTGGTGGATTTTTCAAAAGCCGCTGATTTTTATGTAATTAACACGTGCTCGGTTACCGAAAATGCGGATAAAAAATGTAAAAAGGTGGTACGCGATGCCAAAAAAAACAATGCCAATTCTTCGGTAATCATCATTGGTTGTTACGCCCAGCTTAAGCCCCGCGAAATTATTGAAATGCACGGTGTGGATATGGTATTAGGTGCTGCCGAGAAATTTAATCTCATTGAGCACCTTCAAGAATTGAACGAACATAAAAAGATCGTTCACAATGCCAGCATCAAAGAAACCAACGTATTTATTCCAGGTTTCTCGGTCGGAGATCGAACGCGGTCTTTTTTAAAAGTGCAAGATGGTTGTGATTACTTCTGCAGCTTTTGCACCATTCCGCTCGCTCGTGGAAAGAGCCGAAGCAATACCATTGCCGAAACCATTTTGGTAGCCGAAGAAGTTGCTGCTACTGAGGTTAAAGAAGTTGTGTTAACTGGAGTGAACATTGGTGATTTTGGGGTTGATACCGACGAAACCTTCCATGATTTAATCATTCAGTTGGATGAAGTAGAAGGAGTGGAGCGGTTCCGAATTTCCAGCATAGAACCCAATCTCTTGTCGAATGACATCATTGAATTTGTGGCTCAATCCAAAAAATTTGTTCCACATTTTCACATACCCTTGCAAAGCGGTTCGGATGAGATATTGACAAAGATGCGTCGTAAATATCAGCGTGAATTATATTTTGAACGCGTGGCCACCATTAAACGTACTATGCCCGATGCTTGCATTGGAGTGGATGTTATTGTTGGATTTCCGGGCGAGACGGATGCTCAGTTTAGTGAAACCTATGAGTTTATTCGTGATTTAGATGTGAGCTACTTGCACGTCTTTCCGTATTCGGAACGAGCCAATACCACATCCAAAAAAATGGACGGTAAGGTTGATCAAAACGTCAAAAGTAAAAGGGCCAGCATGCTTCGCATTCTATCGGAAAAGAAGAAACGTGCCTTTTACGAGTCGCATCTTGGCTCCAAAAGAATGGTTTTGTTCGAGGCCGAGCAAAAGGAAGAGATGATGCACGGCTTTACTGAAAATTACATAAAGGTGAGCACACCCTACGACCCGATGTTGGTAAACACCTTGGTTGAGATTGAGTTGCACGACATTTTACCCGATGGAACGATGGGGATTAAAATCCTACAAAACGAGCTGGTTTAAACCTCGTAAGGTATTTAATTGGATATACCAGTTAAAAGCAAGTATTTCGCTAAGAGAAAAAACAATCTATGTTTCCAAATTTTTATCACCTCTTTAAAGACTTATTCGGACTGGAAATTCCAGGCTTAGTTTTTATCAATACGTTCGGATTTTTTGTAGCGGTTTCTTTTTTAGTAACGAGCTGGGTTATGGCCCAAGAGCTCAAACGCAAGGAAAAAGAAGGGCATCTGGCCCCAATGATGGTTAAAACAACCTTGGGCGAAATGCCCGGCCTTTCCGAATATTTCTTCAGTGGCTTAGTGGCCTTTGTATTTGGATGGAAGTTTATCTATCTGATTATCAATTCCTCTGAGTTCTTCAGCGATCCACAATCGCACATCTTGAGCATGGAAGGTTCGTTGTTCTGGGGACTTTTATTGGCTGCTATTTCAACGGCGTTCACCTTTTACCAAGGAAAAAAAATAAAGAAAAAATATCCGGAACCAAAGGAGGTTGAAAACCCGGTTCACCCATATGAGCGCATGGGGACGATTACCCTTTACGCAGCGGTTGCAGGACTCTTAGGTGCCAAGATATTTGATCATATGGAGCATTGGGATCAGTTCATCGCCAATCCGTTGGGCGCATTTTTGGATCCATTCAGTGGCCTAACTTTTTATGGCGGATTGATTTGTGGTGGAGCTGCGGTATTGATTTATGCAAATTCGGTAAAGATTAACTGGCGCCATATGTTGGATGTTGGCGGACCCGCAATGATGTTGGCCTACGGCATTGGTCGGATAGGCTGCCACATGAGCGGCGATGGTGACTGGGGCATTGTAAACAAGTTGAGCAACCCAGGTTGGCTGCCCGATTGGTTGTGGGCCTATACCTATCCAAACAACGTAGCCAATATTTGTGACCCCGAAACAGGCATGCGTTGCGCCGAAGGAGTTCGTCCATTGTTAAGTTCACCCGTTTGGCCAACCCCGTTGTACGAAGCCATTTTAGGCGTTTTGCTCTTTGCTTTTTTGTGGAAGATCAGAAAGCGTTTTAAAGTGCCTGGTGTATTGTTTTGCATCTATTTGATTTTAGTTGGCTTTGAACGTTTTTGGATTGAAAAAATTCGAGTAAACGCCATTTACGAAATTGCAGGAATGGAAATCACCCAAGCCGAATTGATTTCGGTAGGGATGATGTTACTAGGTGCCTTTGGCTGGTGGTATTTTGTACGCGATTCGAAGAAAGGGAAGGTTGGAGAGAAAATAAAGACAGAAATGTAAGTGCTATTTATAAGTTATAACCAATTAAAAATAAATCCCAAAATTAAGAAAATATGAAAACCCAATAATCCGTTTGACAGACTGATATGAAGAAGATCTTGTTAATTTGCCTTTTGACCCAGTTTTCATGTCGTGCCTTTTATCCTATTGACTGTGGTCATGACTTTATAGGGTGTACGTCTTCAAATGAATTTGCACTTTTAGGTTTCAATTTTAAGATAGAGTCGGTACTAAGTTAAATTAAAATTTTGATACTGTTTTTTTCTTGCTTTAAGCGTTCTTGTTTTCGTTTTGCTTCTTTGCTCTAGTTTCTGTTCTGCATTGCCATAGTAAACCTCTGCTGGAGTTAAGTTTTGTAAAGATTCATGATAGCGTTTGTAGTTGTAATACTCAACGAAATCTTGCATTTTTCTCTCCAGTTGTTCTGGACTAAAATAGTTGTCTAGCTTCACCACGTTCTTCATGGATCTGTGATAACGTTCTATTTTTCCTTGTGTCTGAGGATGCAAGGGTCTGCCTCTAACATGCTTCATGCTTTTCTCATGCAGGTATTCTGCAAGCTCATTTGATATGTAGCAGGAACCATTGTCTGAGAGAAGCTTTGGCCTGTTGTCTTCAGAGATATTAGAAGCCAGTAAAGCCTCCTCTAAGGTGTCTTTAACATCTACTGCTTTCATGGTCGAACACAACTTCCAGTTGACAATAAACCTGGAGTAATCATCCAAGACCGTCGAGAGGTAATACCATCCCCAGCCAAAGATTTTAAAGTAAGTGAAGTCAGTTTGCCACATCTGATTTACCTGTGTTGTCTTGTCATGAAAACTGTCTGATGCACTCATGATTCTAAAGGAAGGAACAGATATAAGTCCATTGGCCTTTAAAATGCGGTAGACACTGGATTCACTAATGTAATAGCTTTAGGTATCTGTGATATGCCAAGCAACCTCTCTAGGCGATAGTTCTGGCTTCTCTAAGGCTATTTCAACCACCTTGTCGTCTTGTTAATTTATTCTGTTCCATGAGCCCTACCGTGTACTGGGCTTGCGAGCAAGACCGTCATAACCCAGCTCATTGTATGCCCGATACCAATTATAGAATGTGGTCTTGTTAATCTTAAGTTCTCTCAAGGTTCGCAAGACACCTAGATCTGATTGTTCTACCAGTTGGATCAACTCGTATTTCTCGCTTTGACTGTAATGCATATACTTGGGCTTTACAAGTTTTCTCCATTCTCGTTTTTTTTCAAAGCCCTCACCTTAAGAGAAAGTTCGGCTACCAACTCCTTCAATGAACGGTTCTCGCCTTTGAGCTCCTGAACTTCTGAGGTGTTGGCCTCTCGCATGGTATCGCCTGTTAAGCGACGTTTACCTGCTTCCATGAAGTCCTTACTCCATTTGTAATAGTTAGCTTGGCTGATGCCTTCCTTGCGGCACAGCTCTGCAATGGAGGTTTCTCCACGAATACCTTCAATGATGATGTGGATCTTTTCCTCTGAGGAATACTTCTTTCTTGTTTTACGTTTTAAGTCACTGATCAGTGAACTTGCACTTTTCTTGTTTGACATATAAGTCGATTTAAAGGGTTATAAAAATACCATAACCTCTATCTTAAACCTTAACCTACATTAGTACACTTATTGCTGACGGTACACAAAATTAGGGCTCCAGGTTTGCCAATATTGCCATGTTTGATCCTTGGTGGGATAATCCGATACAACAATGGTTGGGTGCATGTAATCCGTTGCATAGTAGTTGTATAGCGAAAAAGCAGATTGTTTCATCCAATCCAGTGAATCATTTAAAGAAAGCCCGCAAGATGAATAATATTCCTCCAAAAGTACGGTTGTTTGGACCCAATTACCCTTGGCAACTGCGGAATACAAGCTCTGGTCAACACTCGTTTCTTTCGATTGAACGGATGTAGGGAAGCCGGCTAAAATAATACCTATTAGCGCGATGAAGAACGTAATTGTATTTGGCCAGAGGAAGCCTTTATTCTGAATGCAAATCATAAGAACCAAATGTAGTAAAATTCAAAATTACGGCAAAGAGTTGCCATTGGAAATGCGAACGAAGGACTTATTCAGTGCGAAACACACAATCCACCTCACAAAGATGAAGCCCCATGAGTAACGTAATTTCCGACCATCCAACCTGCCGTCCACGCGGCTTGAAAGTTAAAGCCTCCGGTAAGTGCATCGATGTTTAATACTTCACCGGCCATATATAAGTTCTGATGTGTGGTGCAGCGAAAAGTTTTGGGATCCATTTGTTTTAGATCCACTCCACCTGCGGTAACAAATTCATCTTTGTTGGTGCTTTTACCGGTAACCTCCAATTTAGATTTCAATAAGAGGCCGATTAAAACCGCCGTTTGTTTCTTTCCCGTTTCGGCCCAGTTGCGATGTTCGGTAATCCCAGACAACTCACACAGTCTAACCCAAAAGCGTTTGGGAAGGCCCAAAATGGGTTTAGAACGAACGTAGCTTTTTGGGTATTCGTCTCGATAAACATTGAGGGCTGCTTTTAACTCCTTTTCGGTGGTTTTACCCAACCAGTTCAGATCAATCATAAATGTATACTGAACCTCCGCCAAATGAAAGGCAGCCCATGCAGAGAGCTTGAGCACAGCAGGGCCAGAAAGACCTTGATGTGTGATTAATAAGGGCCCTTCGCTTTTAAACTCAGATTTGGCAATCTTGATTCCAACGTTTCCGAAGCTAATGCCTGGAAGATCTATTAACAATGGATGTTCGACATGAAAAGTGAATAAGCTGGGAACGGGTTGAACTACTTCAATGCCAATTTTTTCCAGAGCTTTCCACAGCTGCGGACTCCCGCCTGGTGTGAGTATTAATACATCGGTTTGGATGGAACCCTGATTGGTTTCCACCATCCAACCACCGTTGTCGGTTTGTTCAAAGCTCGAAGCTCGGCAGCTCAACTCGGTGGTAATATTGAGATCGGCAGCAACGCCGGTTAACACATTGGCAATGGTTTCAGATCGGTCTGTAATGGGAAATACGCGGCCATCTGCTTCCGTTTTTAGATCAATACCTCGGCCTTCGAACCATTGTTGGGTATGGTTGGAGCTAAACAATCCGAACGGCTCCAATAAAAAATCACCCCCTCTTGGATAGTATTGTGCCAATTCAATGGGCTTAAAAATTGCGTTGGTTACATTGCAACGCCCTCCACCAGAGATCAAAACTTTGGAAAGCACCTTATTGCTTCCTTCCAAAATCACAACCTCAGAACCGGGATTGTTTTCTTTGGCGTGGATGGCCGCAAAGAAGCCAGCTGCTCCGCCTCCTACAATCGTTATTTTCTTTTGAGTTTTGATGGTGCAAAGGAAAGTATTAAACCTTATTCCTTTTTCACCGCTTGCTCATAAATGTTTTGAGCTTTGGATATCAATAACGTAAACTCACCTCGATCTCCGTAAGCACTCGCTCAGCTCCAGCTGAGTGAGGACTATGTTTATGGTCTCCAGGCCATTCTTTTTGCAGTTTAGGGATGGAAAGCATTGTCCGACGATAAGAAAAATATTTTAGTATTCAATGATTTGAACGATGAAGCATTTCCAAATCATCCTATTCCTAAGCACTCGCTCAGCTCCAGCTGAGTGAGGACTATGTTTATGGTCTCCAGGCCATTCTTTTTGCAGTTTAGGGATGGAAAGCATTGTCCGACGATAAGAAAAATATTTTAGTATTCAATGATTTGA
>JBLHHI010000154.1:0-6646 GCA_047614125.1 Bacteroidia bacterium
TTCGAGTAAAAATTGCGAAGACAGGGCGGGTCCTTTCGAGTAATTTTTACGATGAAAATCGCTTTTCACAAGTGTAAAGCGGACTTTTGTATATAAAACCCTATTAGCTTCGTTGAAAGCAGTCGGTTTATAAACATAAACCTTCCTGTTTTCGCCTTACTACTTGGGTTCTATACAAATCTGAATTTGAAAAGATTAATCGAACTCAGGTTAATAGCATTACTGATTGCTATGTGAACCCATTGTAAGGTGGTTTTTGTTGTATTGGCATCTGACTTTTCAGTAATGTGCACCTCAACATAATCGGCAATATACACGTAGCTGGTGCTCTTGTCGCTAAATACAATGCTGATTTCCTCCAGATTGTCAACGATGATTTTATTGATGTTCGTGGCTTGATGGTTCTGTAAAACCTTCATTTTAAAATACCTGCATTGTTTCGATTTAAAGCCAGTTTCAGTGGCTTCCAACTCAGTTGACTCTGCCATTACAGCTACATTGCTTTGTCTTTGGCTGCCTCTGCCTCGCTTTAGTCTGGTATTCTCTGGAGTAGCTTTCTCAAAGTATCCTTCGTCAAACTCAATCATGCCTTCCAGCTTGTTTAAGCCGTCTCGTTTGCCCATGGCACCTCTTATTTTATGCACCATGCTCCAGATGCTCTCATATCGATTGTGATCCAATTGACGCTGTAACTCTTTGGACGAAATACCTTTTTTACTAAAACTCATAAAAGCCATTGCCAGGTACCCTTTTCGAAAAGGTAATTTCCCATGTTCCATCATGGTTCCACTTCTTAAGGTGGTTCTAAATTCACAACCGGCACATTGCCATTGCCATTTTGCTTTCAACCAGCAGTGTTTACTGCCACTACAGCGTTTACACACAATCCCTTCATGCTCCCTTTGAATGCGAAAATACTCTTTGCAACTTGCCTCCGTTGGAAACTCTTCAATAAAATTTAATAGGGTCATTGTTCTTATTTTTCAACAAAACTATTTACCAATAATGCAGCCTATACGCATTCTGGTATATTTACGGAGAATCAGATTCCCCAAATACCTTTGGGGTTGCAAAACAACAACACCTCCAATGACGACTTACCCATTATTTTCTCAAATCATCAGTAAGATCGATCGAAAATTATTCAAAAAAGATGTCGCACAGGTAAAAACCGATTATCGGAATAAGGGGTTTGATAGCTGGACACACTTGGTTTCGATGGTATTTTGCCACCTAGCCAAAAGCACTTCTCTTCGCGACATTTCAAATGGTCTTCTTTCGGCTACCGGTAACCTAAACCATTTGGGAATAAGAAAGCCCCTTCTAAGTCAAGCATTGGTTATCAAAACAAACATCGTGATAGTGATTTGTTTAAGAAATCCTATTATTCAATGCTGGGTTATTTAGGACAGCAGATGAGCCACAAGCGGATTAAGCTTCGTATAAAAGTACCTGTATACCTTTTAGATTCTACGACTATAAGCTTGTGGTCGTCTTTGTTTGATTGGGCAAAATTTAGAACAAGCAAGGGAGCTGTAAAAATGCACACGCTGCTAGACTACGATGGGAAGTTGCCTGTTTATGTGAATATTACTGAGGGGAACGTTGGTGATAACAAAGGAGCGTATGATATTCCTTTGCAGTCAGGAAGCGTGATTGTGGCGGACCGCTATTACAACGATTTTCCGCTTCTATCTATTTGGGACAGCAACGAGGTGAATTTTGTTATTCGCCACAAGCATAATTTAAAATATACTTTTCTAAAGGAGCGAGAGCTGCCATTAAATCACGCTCAGAACATACTCATAGATCAAGAAATTGAACTTAGTAACCCGTTATCCAAAGAGAAATATTCAAACAAACTGCGAAGAGTGGCTATATGGGATGAAAACCCCAGCAAACGATTGAAGTAATTACCAATAACTTTACATGGGCTGCTCAAACCATTGGTGATTTATATAAAGCTAGATGGCAAATCGAGTTATTCTTTAGAGATATTAAGCAATTGCTACATAACAAAACCTTTATTGGCACTTCTAAAAATGCAGTGATGATACAGATCTGGACCGCTTTGATTACCATACTTATGCTCAAATACCTGAAATGTATTGCCCACTATAAGTGGCATCTTTCCAATCTAGTGGCCCTTATCAGGTTGAACTGTTTTGTGAAAACTGACCTATTAAAATGGCTTAATGAACCACTAGAACCACCACCTAAAAAAGCACTAAAACCTGCCCAGGGGGTTCTGTTTTGATATTTATGAAACAAATGACCAGTTTTACACCAATAGATAACAGATTTTGTCCAAACTAATTCTATTTAGGACAGCATTGGTAATAAGTTGATTAAGTATAAATAGTCTTATCTCGTCTCCAAAGAACATACATCCCTTTTCGACATCACAAAGGTACATCCAAAACATTCACAAAAACAATACTAAGCGTAATATAAACGTTTAAAGTGCTCCTTACGTGGCGCAGGAAAGACAGTTACATTTTAGAACCCAGTGTTTGTGTTTAATGTTCTACCTCTAAGTCACACCAAAATATCATATTATTGATACATGATATACGCATTTCTAAAGTTTGTGTTTAAATACGCCATCCGAAAATACTTTAGTTCAATTGAGGTAATGCACCTCGATCGTATTCCTACAGATAAGCCCGTACTGCTCTTGCCCAACCACAGGTCTGCATTTATGGACCCAATTGTAGTTTCTTGCCATGTTAAGCAGCACAGTTACTTTTTAGTTCGCGGTGAATCCTTTCGAAATCCAACGATGATAAAGATTTTTAAACGTCTTAAAATGATTCCCATTTTTCGAAAAGAGTACGATCCCGATAAAGTTCAAGAAAATGAGAAAATATTTGAACATTGCTTCGAACTGCTTGAAAATAAAGGGACCTTAATGATATTTCCAGAGGGTCTTTGTCAAACAAAGCATCTCCTTTCTCCAATTAAACCTGGTACGGCTAGAATTGCCTTAGGCGCCGAATCAAAGAATGGTTTTAATTTGGATTTACATATTATTCCAATCGGAATAAACTACACCAACCCACACCGATTTAGAAGTAAGTTAACCTTAAATATAGGGGAACCTATTTTACTGAAATCTCTAAAGGATGATTACATTGAAGACCCGTGGAAATGTGTACAAACATTAACATCTAAGGTCTCCGAAAGGCTGTCTAAACTAATTATTACCATTGATGAACAGGAGGAGGCCAAAACAATAGACCAAATGGAGCTGCTACTTAAATCGGGTAACGACCACCAATTGACCATAAATTCTCAAGATTGGGTTACTACAAAGCAGACTATCATCGCAAACTTAGCTTCGATGAAAAAAACAAAACCGTTGATTTATTCCAACTTAAAAGAACGACTCAATCGCTTTACTCAGCAAAGTCATCGATTACACATAACCAAATCGAATGCGGAATCATTGCCGGCATCGAAACGGGTTTGGGTTCTAGCTATTAAACTAATTGTAGGCTTCCCCTTTTTCATCATTGGATTCGCATTGCACTTCATCCCATTTTTAATTACGAAGCATAGTACAAAAAAAATAGTTAAACGTGTTGATTTCATGGGCTCCGCTGTTTTGGCCTTAGGATCTGCAGTGTTTGTGTTGAATGCAGCAGGACTTTGCTGGTTATGCCAAAACCTGTTTGGAAACACCTGGATTACGTTATCTTTCTTTATTCTCCTGCCAAATTTAGGTTTATGGGCTTACGCCTATTTAAAACTGTTGCGAGAATGGCGCGAAACATTAGGTTGGATGCGACTGGGAAAACGAAATCATGGATTGCAGTCTTATTTTAAGCAAGAACGAAAAAGTTTATTGAAAATATATTCGAGCTTTATGGAAGAAACTACGCAGCAGGCACAACTTTAATCAAGGATGCATTGAACAATTTGTGCCGTGCTACCCGTTTTACTCTCCACCAACAGTCGAGAATAGTCCTTCATTCTTTGTAGCTCTTGTGGGTTAGACGTAACACGGTTTAATACGGCTTGCAATTCACTGGCGTTATTTACTTCAAACAAGACTTCAGCCTGTTTGAAATATGAAACTTCTGGGAAGTTTTTGGTGTTTGGGCCCGTAATTATTGGCATTCCAGCAGTTGCCGCTTCCAATATATTATGCAGACCTTTGCCAAAGGCACCGCCAATAAACGCAATGTCGGCATATTGATAAAGGTTAGACAAGATTCCAATTTTGTTTATCACCAAAACGTTCGACTTTACAATTTCTTCATCGCTGTCAGTCCAAAGCGCAACATCAAAGGCTTCAAAACGCTCCTTAATTTCATGAATGTGTTTGGCGCTCACATCGTGTGGAACAATCAAAAGCTTAAATTCAGACATTACATCCATGTAAGTCTTGCAAATCATGGCTTCTTCATCTGGCCAAGAACTTCCGGCAATTAAAATTTTTAATTTACCTTTAAACTCTTTGATTAAAGGCATTGGGGTATACGAAGTTCGCAGCATGATGCTCCGATCATATCGCAAATCATTGGTGATAATGGCATCGATATTGTTCTTTTTTAAAATGGCACTCGTAGTTTGATCTTGAACGAAACATTTTTCAAAATATCGAAGATTTTTCAACAAAGCTTTTCCCAAACCCGAACTGAATCCTCCCTCCTTTAACTTTCCATTGATCCAATAGGTAGTAATTCCCTGTTTGTTCAATTCGCGAATAAGATTGAACCACAGGTCGTTCTTAACGAAAACGAATTTTGATGGATTCAAAGCTTCAGTAAATTGTCGCATGTTTTGGATTGTATCTAAAGGCAAGTAAAACTTTGCATCAAAGTGTATTCCTAAACTGGAGTGATTATAGCCCGAGGGTGAAAAAAAAGTAACTACACAGTAGTATTCATTTCGAATTGAGGGGTTGGCCAAAATGGGGATCGCCATTTCATATTCGCCCAACGAAGAACAATGAAAGCACAAAACTTTCTTTTTTAAATTCTTGTTTTGATCCCTCCAAAATGATAATTGTTCATACCAATGACTGCGTGCAGCATAAAATGCGCGTATTCTAGGGCTAAAAAACGCAAGTACTCGTATCCCCAGGCCGTAAAGCTTTATTCCTAAGCTATAAATCAACGGATGTAATGCTATTAATCTTCGAAAAACAATTCAGACTCACGCTTTTTGGTATAGATGGGTATAGTAACACCGATGATAACGCCCGACAGATAATCTTTCCTTTTTAATGTATTGTATGATTTAGTGAGATAATCAACGCTGCGCAGGCTTTTTGTGTAGGCTTGCATCGACGAGAATCCGATGTTAAAATTTACACGTTTTTTTGGATCAAGATATTGATAACCAATGTATTGATTAAAACCCATACCGCCATTTAAACGGTCGTACCCTTTTTCGTAATCACCGGTAACTTGTGGCACTGTTGTAGTAGATGCAAAAACATCAATCCGATGCATCACATAGCCAAATCCAGCTTGTATCAAGATGCCGGAATTCCTATTTTGTTTAGAAAGCGGTATGATCTTTCCACCTTCCAGCATGAACATATGTCCACGCTGACTCAATCGTATTACTGAAAACAAACCGTTTTTATCGATGATCTCTCTGGAACTGCCTAATATGGAGTCAAACATATTACTTTCCTTTACATTATTGCCAAACATCCAACGATATGAGCCGCCAAATAACCAACCTTTCTCAGTTTTAAATTTAGCATCCAATCCAATGGTCGAATTCCATCCAAACCGATTAACCAAATCACCCCCGGGCGAGTGAGCACCGTATTGAATTGAAAGCAAAATGCCCTGTTTTGGTTCAAAAGGTTTCATCTTTATCACCTGACTAGTAGCGTATTGTGAGCCCATCAATGCGATTATACTAATGGCCAGAATTGTTTTTAATTTCATTGCGTGATATTAAGAAGCAAATTAAGTCATTATTGATGATAAGGTAAAGTTTTGTGTAAGTTTGCACCTTCGAATTACGCTCGCATGAATATACAAATGGTTGACCTACACGGCCAGTATGTTAAAATTAAGGCCGAAATAGATTCTGCAATGCAAAATGTGCTCGATTCGAGCTACTTCATTAATGGAGAACAAGTATCCATCTTTAAAGCCAATCTTGAAAAATATTTAGAAGTAAAACATGTAATTCCATGTGCCAATGGAACGGATGCATTGCAGGTTGCTCTCATGGCGTTGAACCTTCCCGCAAATTCAGAAATTCTTGTTCCGTGTTTCACATATGTAGCAACTGCAGAGGTTATTGCCCTGCTCGGGCATCAACCAATTCTCGTTGATGTTGATCCGAATACTTTTAACATCGATTTAGACGATTTAAAGCAGAAGCTTACACCAAACTCTAAGGCCATTGTACCCGTGCATTTATTCGGTCAATGCGCTGACATGGAGCCTCTGATGAAAATTGCCAAAGAACATTCACTCTTTGTGATTGAAGATTCGGCTCAAGCCATTGGTGCCAAATACACTTCGGGCAATGGAAGCACATCTTCTGCTGGATGTATTGGTGATTTTGGAACGACTTCATTTTTTCCATCAAAAAACTTGGGATGTTATGGAGATGGAGGCGCAATTTTTACCAACGATGATGATCTAGCGCAGAAGGCCCAGATGATATG
>JBLHHI010000155.1:0-6575 GCA_047614125.1 Bacteroidia bacterium
TGTATATAAAACCCTATTAGCTTCGTTGAAATCAGTCGGTTTATAAACATAAACCTTCCTGTTTTCGCCTTACTACTTGGGTTCTATACAAATCTGAATTTGAAAAGATTAATCGAACTCAGGTTATAAGGAGTTTATGGCAGACTTTAGGCAAAAAGACCAGAGTCATCGATATATTTTCAAAGAGGCTTCAGAACCCGTTTTTAGACAACTTCCAGCAAAGACCATCAACCTATTTCCCGTCACGAATTGTTGGGTAAAGGACTTTCCAAAGTCGTACAACAACCCAATATGTCACGCGTATTTTCAGCATTCCAAATATGAGCAATACCCGGTAGTTGGTGTAACGTATTTTCAGGCAAGGGCCTATTGCGAATGGGTAACCGCCAAACTAAATGTTAAATACCAAATACCAGGGCATCGGCTGGTGGCTTCGCTGCCCAATCAAATTGAAAGGACCTTGGCAAGAACGTATAAGGACTTTCACTTTTCGGACGTACAATCCTCACATCGATCTGTTTTTGTTTATGGGCCTCAAGAACACAACTTTTTCACCTCGTTGAGAGTAAATTACACCGAGGCAGGTTACGATTTGTTGTCTAAAAACATGAGCACAGGCGCTTCTACCATAAACGGTATCGCATTTTTTGACGATGGCTACCTCTTTACGGCACCGTCAAAAGGAGATCGAAAGGTCAAAACCATGGTGCCGGCAGATGTGTCGAATGAAGTTCAAAACTTGAACACCAATGTGAGTGAGTGGATGAGTGAAACATATCAACATAATTGGAAGGACTTATATGATTTTAGACAAAGATCACTGCGAAGCTTACGGCTAGAAGACGCTCGAATATTGGCCGATTTAGAGCAATTTTACAATGGATATAACAACAAGATGGGCGCATTAGTACGTGGCGGAAATTGGTTTAATGAACAAAATATTTTTCAAAATGGCCAAAATGTTGGCACCTTGGATGCGAAGGTTTTTCTGCATCCAGCCGCCGCACATTCAACAGTAGGGTTTCGGTATGTAGTTCGGTTTGTTCCAATTGAAACAAACCCCGATGAAAACTGATTTATGATTCTATTTTTTGAGCATTTTCCCAAACGGTAAATTGATCAATTTCGGTTTTTATGTTTTTGATTACGAAGCCAATAACGGTGGCGTCGTCTACAAATCCAAAACCGATAATAAAGTCTGGAATTAAATCGATGGGGTTAACGAAGTACACAATGGCAGCAACAGCCCAGACAATGGTGCCGGTCGAAACATCTTTGTAAACCCCAGTCGCATAGGCCTTAGCCATACGGAGCAAGGTTTGTAAATCTTCCCAGAAACCAGAAAGCACCTTGGATTTATTTGCCGCTTTCGATACCGCATCCTTTAGAAGGGTTTGTAAGTCGCTTGTTTTGTTTAACAATTTTTCAGCCTTTTGCCGCGCCTGATTAAAGCCTTTCGGAGATTCCATAAAATTTTATAAAATGCTAAGTACTTTTTCGGTTGGCCTGCCAATTACAGCCCTTCCGTCTTTTATAACAATTGGGCGTTCAATTAATCTAGGATTTTCAACCATAATTTTTACCCAGTTGGTTGTTTTCGCATCCAGTTGAGCGAACTTTTCTTGGAACAATTTTTCATTGGTTCGAATTAAATCAAAGGGTTTGATTTTCAATATTTTAATGATACGTCGCAGTTCTGATCTTTTTGGAACGTCGTGAAGATAATCAATTACCAAAATTTCTTCCTTCTTCAACTTCAACAAAGCTAAGCTCTCTCGACTTTTGGAACATTGAGCATTGTGATAAATTGTAGTCATGCGTGTTTTTTCCAACAGGTATTAAAATGATCATTTACCATACCAACAGCCTGCATAAAAGCGTAACAGGTTGTACTTCCAACAAACTTAAACCCACGCTTTTTGAGACCCTTGCTCATTGCATCACTTTCTGAGGTAGTTGCCCGCACATCCGACCAAGACGCAATGGAGTTCAACCATTTTTTTGGCGCATATTGCCAGATATAAGCGTCGAAGGTGGCAAACTCTTTTTGAATCAGCAGAAAATGTTGTGCATTATTTATGGCTGCAAGAATTTTGAGTTTGTTTCGAATAATTCCGGCATCATCCATAAGGCGCCCAATTTCCTCGTCGCCATATTGGGCAATTTTTTGGGCGTCAAAGTTTTCGAAGGCAGATCGAAAATTCTCTCTTTTTTTAAGAATGGTATGCCAACTTAAACCGGCTTGGAAGGTTTCTAAAATGAGGTGTTCGAACAAGTGTGAATCTGAATGAGAGGGAACGCCCCATTCTCGATCGTGGTAATCCCGATACAATTCATCCTTTTCGCACCATTCGCAGCGCGGCATTTCAGCCATCTACTTATTTTTTATTTGCGTATTCCAGGTTAATGGCATGCGTTGAATTAGATGAGTCCAACGGATTAACAAACAGGTAGCTCATAGAAAGTTTGAGCGATGTTGCAGTTAAAAGCGTAACATCTAAAGTACGCGGTTCTCCGGTTGGATCCAACGGGAAACTGCTAAAACGCAATTGTTTTTCGTTGTTTTCAAAGTTCCATTTCCCGCCGTCGGTGGCTTGTGGATCTCCAGCGTCGCACTTGCTTGGCCCTTCATCCATAACAACGTTTGAATCGGTTTGGCAAATCATGCGGTTGTCTTTATCACAATCTGCAATAACGCCGGCGTTAACAGCACCTAATAAATCCCAATAGTTCGAAATTGTAGTTATGTTGCCAAAGATGTCGATCTCAATACTTGGAACAATAGTACCTTCAACCATTTGCCATTCACCCTCGGTTAAGAGTTGGGTATTGGTCTTTGTTTTGGGCTCATCAACAATGGGCTCATCGCCATTACAATTGCTGAAAATCACGGTTCCCAATAGAAGAAGTGTTAAAAATATTTTATTCATAGCGCTTTAATAAGGGGGGCAAGATAAGCAAAGAGTAATAAAGGTGTAGCTGCCTTGTGTTTGAATTCAATCAGATTTTATCCCAAAGTCAGAAACGGCGGTTACTTTTGGATTTTATGACCGATGAATCCGCCGTGTTAAAACCTTCTGCAACGCTCTGTTGAGAAGCGCCATCGTGATGTCATCAACAACATGCTCTTTGGTTTGAAGATTTTCTGCCTTCAACAACAACCGCAAATAGCTTTTTTCTGGGAGGTCTACGCGGTACAAGATGCTCATAAACTGGGTTCGATTGGAGAGGAAGATGGGTTTTAGATACGAGACCGAATCCTGAACAAGCTGCTGAGCACTGGTTTCGATGTTAACGGATATTTCTGTTGGATTAAAACCAGAGCCAAAATCTTTCATGAGCTGCAGCCGCAAGGCTTGAAGCAAATCAGGTTGAGTTTGCGAAAGCGAAATAAGTTCGTTGGATGAAGTTATGTTCGACATTACAACGTTTGAACGTTGGCGATCTTAAATTGGGGCGTCCAACGAAAATAAAACTCGGCAACTACATCTTGCGTTGATTTGTTTATATCGTACATGTAGTTGGCACGCAAGGCAAAACGAAGATCTTTTGCAACATCTCGTTGATAAAACACCCGAAGCATTGCCAACTTGCGGTAATGCGTAGTATACAGCATGGGGTTTTGGGCAGAAACCGATTGAAAGATAACATCGCCAGAAGGTCCTTGAAATTGGTGGGCATCCCAATAGTTGAGCATCAAGCCATAGTATTTTTTAAAATAAATTGATGCAGAAAACATTTGACCCAAACCATCGATGAAGTTTTCGGGTATGGTAGAAATATCTTCGTAATAAAGCAGGTTAGCTTGTACCTCAACGGAGTCGATGTTTGAATTATGCGGCTTAAACTGGTAGCGAACACCATAATTAAAATTGAACATCGAGATGGTTCGCTGATGCGATGTGTCTATTTCTCCACCCTTATGGAAGGCCAAGATTTGAACGGGCAGGGAAAGAGTCTGGCGCGCTGAGTTGAGTAAATACGGCTGAGCCACAATGCCTAAGGTAAACTCTTCGCGAAAAGGGCTGTACGGATAAATCATCTTTTGCCAATCGATCCAAAAATCAAAGGCAAGCTTGTTGGTGTTTCGCACATATTGAAAGCCATTTTCTAACCGATTTTCGATCATTCGTTCGGGGTCATACAAAGGCTCCAGCAAATTGTGCTGCATTCCTCCAAGTAGATTTCCAAAACGAAGGGTATGTTCATTTTTCTTAATTTGCAGGCTGTAGATTGGAATGCTTTGATAAAAGCCCGATCCGCCAAAGTCGCGCTGAATCCACCAACCCGCACTCACTTGTACATGGTCGGACAACTGGTAGTTTAACTCGGGCGAGAATTGATATCCAAACAAGGTTCTGCCCTCATCTTGAAGCGTTTTATATTCAACATTCCGGAAGTAATTCAAATTTTCCAAACTCAAACTAAAATCACCCACTGCTTGGTTCTTTTTGGAGGAATTGAAAAACGAATTATTGAGTTGTGCGCTCGAAAAAGTGTATACCGAAACACACACAAACACTACCATACACCAACGAATGCCTTGCTTCATAGTGAGCAAAGATAGGCGGTTAGCTCAAACCAAGAAAGAAGTCAATTCGCATAAAAACAGTCACTTACAAAATTTAGGATGTGTCAAATGGCGTTGTGCTGCGTAATTTTACGTCGGCGTGAGAAAAGTGGAACGTTCTTTGGATGTATTTCCATATAAATTTGACCCTTATGAAATCGTTAACATACATCTGCATCGTGTTCCTAGGTTTAAACCTCTCGGCATTTACGTTTGGCGACCAAACCACCTTTCAATACCGAACGGTTAAAAACAAAGCTTTTACCTATGGCGAAAAGCTCAACTTCAGAATTCACTACGGCATTTTAAATGCCGCTTACGTCAACATCGTAATTGATGAAAAACCCACCTTGATAGAGGGTCGACCAACCTTTCACATCACAACAAAAGGAAATACCTATAAACACTTCGACTTCATGTACAAGGTTCGCGATCATTTCGAATCGTACGTAGATACCACCAGTATGGCCCCTTTAAAGTATTACAAATCTGTTCAAGAAGATAAATACAAAGATCACGACTTAGTTTTTTATCATCACGACACTAAGAAGCTGAATGGGTATAAGAAGAACATGGATATGCCCGAATACGTTCAAGACATTGTAAGCGCGCTGTATTATGCCAGAACCTTGGAATACGGAACGGCTTACGTGGGTAAAACATTTCCAATAGATGTGTACTTAGATCAGACCATTTATAATCTAAAATTTAAATACCTTGGCAAAGAAACCATTAAGACGGGACTGGGTAAAATAGAATGCATCAAGCTTCGGCCACAGTTGGTAGTGGATCGAGTGTTTAAAGACGAAGATGACATGACTGTTTGGATCTCGGCGGATAAGAATCACATTCCAATTCGAATTCAAACCGACATTTTTGTTGGCTCATTAAAAGTCGATCTGGAGTCGTACAGTGGCTTAAATAACATCTTTGAGGCATTAGTAAAATAAGAGTTTGATAGGTACTACAATTAGAACACGCCTTCATTGATTTGGAGGCGCGTTTTTTTGTAAGACTAAAAGATACGTGAATAGACTAAAAGATATATAGACTGAAAGACTGAAAGATGTTTAGAAGAGGGCTGGAGGTCTCCTAGTGAATTAATCTTTTGCTCTTTTAGTCTTTAAGGTCCAAACTTCCCTACCCGTCTTCCCAGCGTGTTTTTTTACGATCCTTGGTTGGAGTCTTTTCTCCTTTTAATTCCTTCTTCAAGTCTTCAAAAAATGATTTCTGCTCTTTTTTAGCTTCCTGCGTTACATTTTTTAAGGTTGATTTTTTATCGTATTTGATCTTCAAATCGTCCGGAGTGCCGTACATGTGAATTCGCACACTCATTCCACCATCTTCTTCAGAGGTTAATTGATCTTCGCGTTTTCGCAACGCCCAACCAGATTTCGTTGCCAGTAGATCAGTTACACGTACTTTCATTCTGTAATCTATGTAATTGTCGAAGGAATGAGTTCCGCTTAGTTCGAGATTCATCGCATTATTTTTTACGGACATAAATGGAATATAAACAACTCTATTTTCAATACGCAAGGTGTTTTCAAAACTTTGAAAACGCACATTTTTCAAATCATGGAGTGCGATAAAGCTCGACAATGCTTGCATGGGTTCGTAATTATTGAGTTGTCCGTCGTCAATTTTTATCTGAGCAATGCACGATATACTTTTTTCATCTGGGTTAAAGCTGCGGTCAAAAAGCATATCCAACTGCACAGTTGTTTGAAGGCTTCCTTTCAAGTTGTTGGAAGTAAACTCGGTTTGTCCAAAATTTGAAAAATCGGAGAATAAAACTTCGATGTCCGTTCCGGCACTTTCTAGAATTCCAGAAAGGACAAACCCAGAACTATTTGGAATTAGATAAGCTTTTAAGAAGTTTGAGCCTTTCCAAGCATTAAAGCGCATGTTGTTAAAGTACATACCTCCATTTTTCCAGTTAAACGAGCCCGCTAGCGCCGTTGATTTCAAGTTCGCCCATTCAAAATAATCCAGGCTTAGGTCG
>JBLHHI010000156.1:0-6549 GCA_047614125.1 Bacteroidia bacterium
TTGCTTTTTACTAAAGCCGCATAGGCTTCATTATCCGTTCTTGGTTTACCCCGGTAAACCTACAAACATGACGCTTCGACTATACAATTTTATAAAAATCTGAACCTGCAAATATTAATCGAACTCATGTTTTGAACAACCTCCAATTGCAATATGAATACAAGACTACTTATACTACTTTCTCTTTTTGGAGTTACAGCGCTCACAACGAGTAACTTACAAGCACAGACTGTAAACGACACCACAAACCATCCGTATTGGATTGAAATGATGTCGGATCCCACTGTAAACTTTTACAAAACCCAGCGGGCTTTTGAGCTCTATTGGCAAAATAGAACTATTGAAAAAGGCAGTGGCTATAAGCCCTTTAAACGTTGGGAGTACAACATTTCTGAAATAGTGGATGCCAATGGCAATATTCCAGCTCCGGGCTATTTAGAAGCAGAAGTTCAGAAATACAAAAACAGATACTACGGAACGAGTGGTGGCGGGGTTAATTTGCCCGGCCTGGCAGGTGCCGGAGCCTCGTGTTTAACCGAAGGTAATTGGAAAGAAATAGGTCCAAACTACTTGCCCGGAAATAGAACCGGCCAGCCAAATGGCTTGGGAAGAATCAATGGCCTAGCCTTTCATCCAACCGATTCGAATAAAATATTTGCAGGTGCACCCGCTGGTGGTCTGTGGGTTTCTACAGATGGCGGCCAAACATGGTCTACCAATACAGACACCTTAGCTACGCTGGGTGTTTCTTCCATTGCAATCGATCCATATCAACCCGATACCATCTATCTCGGAACCGGAGATCGCGATGCCAGCGATTCGTATGGACGAGGAGTGATGAAAAGTACCGATGGTGGTGCCAATTGGTTCAATTCCAACTCGGGCATGGGTAACGTAGTGGTGGGAAGAATGATCATTGATCCAACCAACACCTCCATTTTGTTGGCCGCAACGAGCGGAGGGATTTATCGAACTACAGATGGCGGTAATTCTTGGTCGAGAATGCTTACCGGAAATTGCGAAGAAATTCTCTTTGATGCAGTCAATACCGATTTTGTATTTTCTGCAATTGGAAATAAGTTTTATCGTTCCACAGATAATGGGCAAAACTGGACTCAAATTACCTCCGGATTTTCAAGTTCAGGCATCAACAGAATGGTTGTTGGTGTAACCCCGGCAGACAGCAACTTTGTGTATGTGCTGGCAACCGCAAGCCGAGTTTTTGAGGGCTTGTATCTTTCAACCGATCGAGGGGTAACCTTTACTCAAATGAGTAATTCGCCCAACATCATGGATTATTCGCATCTTGGTTCTGGCACAAGCGGCCAAGCTTGGTACGATTTGGATGTTGCCGTTGATCCAGTAGACAAATCGATTGTGTACAGTGCCGGCGTTAATATTTTCCAGTCGATCGATAGCGGGAAAACTTGGAAGATTAACGCACATTGGGTTGGAAGCGGAGGAGCACCAGATGTTCATGCCGACAACCATGTACTTGAATATCAGCCCAATACAAACACTTTGTTTACTGGAAACGATGGTGGCGTGTATTATACAAAAAACCGAGGAACGAGTTGGATTGACATTAGCACAGGCTTGGGTGTTGCCCAAATTTACAGATTGGGACAAAGCGCCAAAACACCGGATATGATCATCAATGGATATCAAGATAACGGAACAGGCTTATTGGAAGCCGGAGCTTGGTATACCGTTTTGGGTGGAGATGGAATGGATTGTGTGATCGATCCACAAGATGATGCTTATGCCTACAGCGATTTGTATTACGGAGATATCCGACGGTATAAAAACGGCAGTTATAACGGCTCGGTTGCTAAAAACGGAACCAATGGAGTTAACGAAAGTGGTGGATGGGTTACACCATTTATTTTACATGAAGCGGATCCGAATCGAATGATTGCGGGGTATAAAAATGTTTGGCGAGCTCCAACCGTGCGCTCAGGTACCATTGCCTTCGAAAAAATTTCAGACAACTTGGGTGGAAGCAATACAAACAATATTACGGTGCTTGAAAATTCAATTGCCGATCCAGAAAAGCTGTATGTTGCTCGATCGGATAACAAATTCTTTGTTACCAGTAATTTAACAGCCACCACACCAACCTGGACCGAAATCACATCGAGCCTTCCAGCTAGTGGAGGCATTCAATGGGTCGAAAGCCATAATACCCTCGGCAACCGCCTGTGGATTTGTTTGGCCAACAAGATTTTTCAATCCGATGATGGTGGATCCAACTGGACCAATATTTCGAATGGATTGCCGAACATCCCAATATTAACGGTGGTGTTGGATACAAGCAGTGCCCTGCAAGGAATGTATTTGGGAACGTATATGGGCGTTTTTTATAAAGACACCACCATGAGTTCATGGCAGTGGTTTAACAAGAACATGCCAACGAATACACGGGTTCGCGATGTTGAATTGTATTACAGTCCGAGCGGTCGCGATAAAAGCCATGTGGTTTGTGCAACCTATGGTCGAGGAAATTGGCGTTCGCCAATTTACGACGAAGATCAAAACATACCTGTAGCCGAATTTAGCGCCTCAGAATCAACACTTTGCTTGTATAATACAGTTGCGTTTGCTGACACCAGTTCTAATCTTCCTACACAATGGCTTTGGCGCATAAGTCCAGCCGGAGGGCAATATATTAATGGTACCGACAGCTGTTCACAATTTCCAACCGTGCGATTTAACGTTAAAGGAAAATATACCGTTGAGTTGGTGGTTGCCAATTGCATGGGTGCCGATTCAGTTACTAAAACAGAAAGCATTGAAGTATTTGACGCCATTAAAACGGTGAACTGTACCACGGTTACGAAAAACATTGGGGCCTACGGAATTGCCATTTACGGCGTTGATATTCACGACTATAGCAATACAAGCGGAGGGGTTCCCAACGAAGGCATGTACGTTGATCGAGCCTGTAAAGACATCATCCAACTAAAAGCAGACACGGCGTATTTGACCAGCATAACTACCGGAACTTCGTACGACGAATATGTAAAAATTTACATAGATTTTAACAACAACGGAGATTTAACCGATGCTGGTGAAATGGTCTATGCCACACCAAGAAATAGAACTACCCACGTTGATTCGATCCGGATTCCTAAAAATCCAACGACCAATACCATTTTGCGAATGCGCATTATGAGCGATTTTGATACCATCCGTAATCCTTGCGATTCGCTGCGATATGGTCAAACGGAAGATTACGGGGTAGTTATTGAACGCCGAATTCCGAAACCGTACTTTGTTTCTGATACCAATCGAATTTGTAAAGGCGGCCAAATCGTATTAACCGATTCGAGCGAAGGAAGTATTTACAATCAAAAGTGGGTGGTGAGCAAATATGGGTTGCTGACGTATAGTTCAGATTCTGCCGGGCCAATTACCTTTACCTTGCCCGATACCGGTTGGTATTATGCACAATTGTATCTCAACGACAGTCTCGTTAATTACCGAATCGATTCGGTGGTTTATGTGCAACCGATTCCAATTACAACCCTCAGTGTTTCACAAGGTAAACTGGTTTCATGCGAAGGAGATGCAATAGGTTTAAAGGCTTCCATGGATTATCCTTCAACCTCAACGCTGAACTGGTTTAAGAACAACGTTTCTATTTCAGGTGCTCAAGATAGCTTGTTGAATATTTCTCCAATCGCAATGTTAGATTCTGGTTATTACAAAGTTGTGGTTAATCGGAATGGATGTGGTTTTACCTCCGACTCCTTGAAGTTATCGGTGCGCCCAAAACCAGTGGCCGATTTTACGATTAATCTTTATAATCAATGTTTTAATACGCAAGATTTCGTGTTTACCAATGCTTCAACCATTTCTTCTGGAAGTAATACATACAATTGGGATTTTGGGAATGGAAGTGGGAGCGCAATGCAAGACCCAAGTTTCATTTACAGCGATACCGGCAGTTACAATGTTCGATTAATTGCAAATGGCAACGGAACCTGCTACGATACTGCGGTGCAGAGCGTTGTTGTAATTCAGAATCCAGTAGCTGGGTTTACGGTAAATAATGATGTGCAATGTTTTAAAAATCACAGCTTTCAATTGTCCAATACATCAGATGCCTGGGCAACTTCTTGGAAGTGGAGCTTCGGAAATGGAACCTCGAGCACACAAAAGCACGATACAGTATTATTTGGAGTTGAGGGTCTGTACACCGTTGAATTGGTGGCGGTTTCGAACCAAGGATGTACCGATACGATGCGCTCGAATCTAACCTTAAATGCATCGCCAACTTCCGATTTTATTGTTTCGGTAATTGCACCGTGTTTGAGCAACAATGAATTTGATTACACCAATACGTCGAGTATAACAACGGGTTCCATAGCCATAAATACTTGGGATTTAGGAGATGGGTCTTCAAGAGCCACACCTTCAGTAAATGGCCATTCGTACGCAACGGCTGGATCTAAAAATGTTCGCTTGATTGTGCAAAGCAATGCTGGATGTGCCGATACATCCATTCAAACGGCCAATGTATTATTGTCGCCAACGGCTTCGTTTTCCATCAACGATTCGGTTCAATGTTTGAGTGGAAACTCGGTTGTTTTGGACAATTCATCTAGCATTCCTGTTGGATTTGGTGCAACATACAATTGGGATTTTGGTGATGGTTCGTCCACACCAGCCGGAGCTCCACTACCACACACCTATGCTACAGAGGGAAGTTATGTTGTTGAATTTCAGGTTCATTCGAACAATTCATGTTCCGATACACTGCAAAAAACCATGGTGATTGACCCGTCACCCATTGTAGATTTTACCGGTGGAGTAGGGTGTGTTGGCACGCAAATTGATTTTGTAAATAACACCTTAATTGCATTTGGTACCTTAGATAAGTTTGCCTGGGATTTTGGCGATGGAGCAACTTCAATCTTAACGGCACCATCCCATATATATGCAAAGCCTGGGGTGTACGAGGTTAAGTTGGTGGTAGAAAGCAATAAAGGGTGCAAGGATTCGTCGATTTATAAATCGGCAGCGGAAATTTTTGCGAATCCAACGGCCGACTATACCTATGCAAAAACTGCTTCATTTGGAACCACTACCGAGTTGAGCTTTACAGATGTTTCGATTGGAGCCAGTGTGTGGTTTTGGCAATTTGGTAGTCAGGAAAACAGTACGGATCCAAACCCAATAATATCTTTTACAGATACCGGCACAATAGCGGTGCAACTTGCAGTAAGTAGTGCCGAAGGATGTGTAGATACCATAACGAAGTACATCTTTGTTTTTCCAGAATCAACGTTCTACATACCCAATTCCTTTTCTCCAAATGGAGATGAGATCAACGACCGATTAAACGCCGTTGGCGTATTGTTTGTGCAAGAATTTAAGTTGCAAGTTTTTAACCGCTGGGGAGAACAAATGTTTGAAACCACAAAGGCACAAGAAGGCTGGGATGGAACCTACAAGGGAGAATTGGCTTCGGCTGGATTCTACATTGTTGTGATTGAGTACAAAGACTTTAACAACAATTTAGTGCGCCAGAACATGCGGGTTTATTTGATGCGGTAGGTGAAGTATAATATACTTTAACCAACAATGTTTGGTGTTCAACATATTGAAATGGAATTGAAAACGGCCATTAGAAAAGCAGCGCTCTTATGAATCTTCATATGTCTTAATTATACCTTTAGTTTATTCTCGCTTAGGGCCTATGCAGCCCAGACCTAAGCGTCTGGGCTGGTAAGCCCTAAGCGACGATAAGAAATTGATAAATCAAAACTTTTTTTGAAACATAAGCAAGATGCAAAAGAACTCACTCGGCTGGAGCCAAGCGAGTGTCTTTTGCGGGGAACTCAAGCGCAATTGACGAAACGTTGTGCGAAGGAGGTGGAAGACAGTGTGCAAAGGGAGCGAGTTAGCATTCTTGCCGCATTAGCACTTATAAAAGTCGGTGGGAGTGCATTGCCAAGCGCTTGGCTAAATAGGGTCTTTGGCAGCTTAGGTTTTGTTGGATTCTAGTTCTATCTCTTTTTCAAGTTTAACGAGGCTGTCTTTGACGCTGGGATGGCCTTCAAAGGACTCAATTACCTGCATTAATATCCTCTTAGCTGTTTTATAATTGTTATTCTTTTTTAAAAGCAATACGGTGTACATGTCAAGCATAAATCTACGACTTCCCTTAAATTCGCTTTCTGTCATATTTTTACCCAATTTCAAGTAATCTAAGGGTATAGTGAGCTTTTGAATTCTCTCAACAACTTCCTTTAAATCTGATTGTATTTGACTGATTATCTTGGCTACATCAGTGTCTTTTAACAATTCATATTGAATTTGATGAAGCCCTTTACCAATTATTTCTGAAAGCCTAAAACTCAGTAGGGTAGACTTATTGACGTCAGCATTTATGAAGAAGAAGTCTTCAATTTCTTTAAAACCTGAGTTCGATTCATATTTTGAATTCAGAACGCTTGTGGACAGTGAGTTTCGAGTAAAAATTTAGAAGACAGGGCGGGCCCTTTCGAGTAATTTTTACGATGAAAGTCGCTTTTCACAAGT
>JBLHHI010000157.1:0-6195 GCA_047614125.1 Bacteroidia bacterium
CCATGGCAGCTAGAATAAAAGGGTTTGACTTTACAGGTGTTACCGCAGTTTTAATGGCAAGTCCGTATTACAACAAACCAAATCAAAATGGCCTTTTGAACCACTATAATCAAATGGCTGATTTGTGTCCAGTTCCAATAATTTTATACAATGTACCTGGAAGAACGGGATCTATGATGCATGCCGATACCATTTTGGAGTTGGCTCAACATACCAACATTGCGGCAGTAAAGGAAGCATCTGGCAATTTTGAACACGTCATGCATTTAATTAAGCACAAACCCGAAAACTTCTTGATAATATCGGGCGACGATAATTACACCTTGCCTTTTGTGGCAGCTGGAATGGTGGGTGTTATTTCGGTTATTGCCAACGCATACCCCAAAGACTTTAGCCAAATGGTGCGCTATTCTTTGGAAAGCAATTTTGAAAATGCACGTTATTTGCATTATAAATTACTTCCGCTCATGCAAGCTATTTTCGAAGATGGTAACCCTGGAGGCATAAAGGTGATATTAAACCAAATAGGCATTTGCGAGAATGAGTTGAGATTGCCATGCGCTCCAGTTAGCGCTGTTCTTGAAGCGAAGATTCGCGCTTTGGTTTACTAACCTGAATCCGAACTATTCACCCAATTTAAATGGCCGTCATTCTTTTGGTAATACGTGTTCATTTTATTGAACGTTATTGAAGTAAAAGTCTCATTTAACTCACTTGTAAACAACCCATTGATGACCTTCAAGTCTTCTTCCGCTTTTACTTTCGGGATAGTAAATTGTAATCTCTTCATTAAGTATGCCTTCAAATGCATATTTTTATGTAGATTTCGTTGCAATTTTTACCTTTTGAAATGAGAAGCATGAAAAGAATCCTACCCAATAGAATTTGTTCAATAATCAGTACTCTAGTACTAACATTTGCAGCAACGGCGGCTTTTGCCACAACGTGGTATGCCAATGAACTCGACGGAGATGACACCAACGACGGCCTAAGCGCTACCGTGCAGACGGGAGGTGTTGGCCCATTCGAAACCATCCAAATGGCAATGGCGTCTGCCACTGCCAATGATACCATTCAAGTAGCATATGGAGACTACTATGGTCAATTAATCATTGATAAGCCCATTGTAATAATTGGGAATAAAGCTTCGGTTGCCGGAAGTAACAGCAGAGGACTGGAAAGCATTTTGCTTCCGGCGGTTTCAGAATTGTCGCCTGGAGTTAATCCAGTCAACAGCTTGGTTACCATCCTTTCTTCCGATGTGCAGATTTGGGGGATGCGATTTGATGGAGATAATACCAATGTTGACAGCGACAATGATTTAAACGGTCGCGATCCAGATATTACCAACGGCTTGTCTGTTTTTGGGTCATTTAACAATATTCAATGCATTAATAATGTGTTCGAAAATTTCTCATCCAATGGCGCAAACTTTATTGGTATTAAAACGAGTATCAATGCTGCGTGCATCTTTCAAGGAAATATGCTTCAAAATTTTAGAGGAACAGCACTAACCCTTTCCAATGGTTTTTACATGCATTTAGAATCCAATCGAACTCAATTTTCGACGGATGGAATTTCTATAAGCAATTTTAATCAAGGTGATGCACCTCCATGGGTGATCACCGCAAACGAGTTATTTGTCGATAATCAAGCTCTTTCCATTAACTCATATACTGGAAGCGCGTCTGACCTCTTCATAAGGTTTAATACATTTGGATCTAACCAAGCCAACTATGCCGGTGTTGGTTTGGCGCTGAACGGTTGCAAAGGCCAGAGAATTACGTTGGAAAACAACGTCATTAAAAACTTTGTGGATGGAATTTTTATGATTGCCAACCAACTCGAAGCCCTGAGCAGTAATCAAGATACTATAGATGGTTGTGATTACGGAGTTCGGCGACTGGGTGTGGTGATTAACAAACAAGTGGATACCTTCTTTTTCACCGGTTCATATTTCACCGGAATAAATTCCAACGCCATTGAAATAGGTGCTGACTCGAATGAGGCATACCTAGAGTTGAAAGATTGCGTCATCAAAAACTCCAGTAATGGAGTGGTGGCCAAGGGAAATACAACGTTAGTTCCGAACAATACCTCTTTTCAGAATATCCAATCCTACTACTTACAGATCGACGATGCAAATCGAAACATACTAACAACCAAGGAAGTAAATGCTCGAATGTGCGTTTTTGATGGTGTGATGGGATCAACGGCCACTGATCG
The DNA here is from genome assembly GCA_047614125.1 of Bacteroidia bacterium. Classification (GTDB taxonomy): domain Bacteria; phylum Bacteroidota; class Bacteroidia; order NS11-12g; family UBA9320; genus JBLHHI01. The sequence continues at coordinate 2,227 of JBLHHI010000157.1, forward strand.
TGAAAATTTTGTCATTGAAGATAAGATCAAGCACTTCCTCGACGATAATCGATTTGCCTTTGCCATTTTTAAAGACAAAACCATTTACATTACTACCCGGGATAATAATTTTTGGATTACTCCAGCATTTTCGAAGGCTACGGATGGCTGGGACGTCCATGTCGATGCAGGTATTTATCCGGAAGATGTGATGATTACGAAATCCATCCACTTTTACACACATGGCTTGGTTCAAGTACGCTCTTTTATTATGAATGCACTAGGCAAAACATTCTATTTTCACGACACCATCACCTTGGCCAACACCATCACCTTACTAAATGGCATTATTAACACCGAGGATGCTGAAGTGATTGTAGGTCAAAACGGATTTTTTGAGCCTTTTACCAAGGTATCGAATGGAAGTCCATTTAGCTATATTGAAGGTCCGCTAACCATTGTTGAGCAAACATCATCCAGAGATACGTTGTCATTTCCATTGGGCCGAAATGGTAATTTCCGACCGCTCACCGTGGTGATGGAAGGCTCCACTACAGGGCAGTTTGGACGGATTCGAGCACAACTCAGATCTGGACCAGGGCCTAATTTTGATTTGGATCAAAATATTACACATATTTCGGAAGTTGAGCATTGGCGGATACAGAACATCGATGCCATTAATTTCGACAAGGTGCAATATCTTGGCTTATATGCCACTACGGCCATCAACGATGAAGTGAGTCAACCCACTTTTTTAAACCTGGCCATAGAAAACAATAATTCTTGGCAAAACATTGGCGGCGTTGGCAGTGCTGCAGGAAATGGATTCATCGTATCCACCATTGATCAATCCGCTGTGTCGTATCTATCGCTGGCCAATACCGTTGGGGGTAAAAACCGACTTGGAAAGGCAGGTCCCATTGCATCGTTTGGCTACGATGACCCGTGTTTTGGAGATTCTGTCCAATTTACGAATACCTCATTCGACGATGTTGGAGAAACAATTGTAGATTACTTCTGGGATTTTGGGGATATGACTGCCACCAATGATACTTCGCATCTCGGTGCACCTAAGTTTGTATTTTTGGCTCCGGGAATGTATCAGGTTTCATTGGTTGTGTTTAGCTCCAACGGCAATACAGACACAATGATCCGGACCATTGAGATTGACCCACCAGCCCTTGCAGGATTTCAAGATCAAATGAATTGCAACCCCATCTTGTGTTTCTTTACCGATACCTCACAAACGTTAGCAGATGATCCAACCGTGATGCGATTTTGGTCGATGGATGGAGCAACCTACAATGGGCAAAACATTTCACACGCATTTACAACCACAGGCTTTTTTGATGTCCAGCTGCGCATTGTTAGCCAAAAAGGTTGTGAGGATTCAACTACGCGAACGGTATATTATGGAGACTCGGTTAATATCTCAATAACACCTTCGGGTCCAATAACGCTTTGTACGGGTGATTCTATAATTTTAAGGGCTAGTGCAGGAAGTAACACATACGCTTGGAGCAACGGCGCAACGACCGATTCAATAGTGGTTTATACAGGGGGGATGTACATCGTAACCGGATACAATGGTTCGAATTGCTTCGAGTCCGATACAGCACAAGTGGTGTTTACGCCTGCACCTGTTGCATTTGCCGGAGTGGATGCCACCATTACATTTGGGGATTCCCTTCTTTTGCAAGGCACGGGTGGAACTAGTTATGCCTGGTCTCCAGTACTATATCTCTCCACACCAAACGCTCAAAATACAATTGCTAAACCCAAAAAAACTACATCATTTGTTTTACGGGTAACCAACACTTTTGGTTGCGAAGATTACGATACGGTTTTAGTTACGGTAAACATTCCAACCAACCTAATAGTACCCAATCTGATATCACCAAATGGAGACAATGTGAACGATGCATGGGATCTTACAACCCTGCCCGATCTTGAAAACACCAAGGTGTCCGTACTTAACCGTTGGGGGAAACTGGTTTATTCCAGTAATAATTACTTAAATGATTGGGAGGGAACCTACGAAGGAAACCCCTTACCGGATGGAACTTATATTTATATTATTGAAAACGAACCAACCTTCGGCGTTTTAAAAGGTTCATTACAAATTGTTCGATAATCGACTCATAAAATCAATAAATGAAAACAACAACACCTATATATCGCATACTATTTAGCTTAGTACTTTTGTTTGGAACGTTAGTTCAAGCACAACAAATTCCACTCTATTCGCAGTATTACTTTAATAAGTTTATATATAATCCGGCCCTTACCGGTGAATCTGGCTTATTTGATGCCAGCTTAATTGGTCGGCGACAGTATACCGGAATTGATGGATACCAGACGGCTGCTGTAACGATGAGCGGCTCATTGAGCGAAGACCGCATTGGCTTGGGATTGTATTACGTAAACGATGTGAACAACATCCGTCAGCAAAACAGTGTATACGGCAACTATGCGTACAATATTAAAATTAATGATAATCAGCGCTTTTCGTTGGGTTTGGGAATAGGAGTAGTAAACAATAGCTTTAATCTGAACAACATCATTACTACCGATCCGAACGACCCCACACTCAGCTTGTTAGATAATCCGGCTGGGGCTGTTTTGGATGCATCCATTGGAGCCAATTTTCAATCAAATGGCTTTCAGATAGGTTTTTCGGTTCCACAGTTTTTAAGCAACGCACAAAAGTTCTCCGACAACTATAACACCACGCTATCGTATACCCTAAAAAGCCATTTAATGGTGATGACGTCGTACGACATTGAGGTGAATGAAAACTTTAAAATCCAGCCACTGGTTTTGTATAAAAACGTTGGAAATGCACCGGGTCAGATTGATGTTAATGTAATGGCAGATTGGAAAAACGCGGGTTGGTTAGGAGCGGGATACCGCGATGGGTATGGAGTAACCCTGATGGCCGGACTTCGATTAGCGGAAACAGTGCGCTTTGGATATTCATACGATTTTTCAACCGGTGAATACAGTACCGCCCTTGGTGGAACGCACGAATTTCAAATTGGTATTTCTACCGGAGGTTTTGGAAGTGGTAAGGCAGAAACGCAAGGTAAAGAGTTAGATGCCCTGCAGCAAGCCTCCAATCGAAAACAAGCTGAGCAAGAAGCACGAATTAAAGAGTTGGAAAAACGAGCGGAAGAAGCGCGCCGAACTCCAACAAAAGATACCGTTTACGTTGTAAAGAGAATTGAAGTGCCTGCATCGTCTGGAAGCACGAAAGGTACCGGATCAACTCCTAAATCAACAAGCCCTTCCAACACCAATGCCGGAAACGGTGGGAACGACGGAACCGAAAAAATTGGCGATAAAACTCCTGGCGAATTCATTGTTGTGGCAGGTTCATTTAGCCAAGAGCAAAATGCAACGGTATATTTTTCACAGCTCATTAACAAAGGGTTGAGTCCGTATATGTACTACCACAAAGCAACCAAGATATATTATGTGCACATGGGCAAGTTTTATTTCAAAGAGGAAGCAATTGACTACCTGCATGCAAATAAATCAACCACGCTTCGTCTTTGGGTTAAGACGTTGTAAGAAATAATTGTTCCAGAGGAAAACATAAGGTAACTGCAAAATTTCGGATTGATAGGGCGCTGATTTTGCCATTGATCAATGGCTAATAAAAACGCATCGTTCTTTTAACAACATCCCCATACTAGTGTTTGGAGGAATGTTTGATGATGTCATGAAAACTTTGCAAAAAGGAAACGACTTTGTTGGTAACCACGTTTATTTTTGTCGCTCCGAATGGCTGCGCCGTTTAGCACAGGTAATTCACAAATTTTATATTTTTGCACTCGTGTAAGGCCTATAAACATAGATAACGCGGCGTAACCGTTCCGAACCGTTAGGAACGTTTCTTAAAACCTGAGTTCGAGTAATTTTTACGATGAAAATCGCTTTTCACAAGTGAAATGCGAGCTTTTGTATAAAACCCTATAAAACTGAGTT
>JBLHHI010000158.1:0-6071 GCA_047614125.1 Bacteroidia bacterium
TCCGGCCACATTGTAGAGCTCTTGTTCATAGCTCATTGAGTTTAAATTTGGATCCAAGACTAATGAAAAATGGGGATGTAAATGATACTCAAACAAGGCCCCAACGTTGAGTCCAAACCCAGGGTTGTAGGTTGATGTAGTTTGCGTTGCGGCAAAGCTTTTCAAAACATTGGCCAGACTAAAGGTAAAACCCGTTTGTAAGCCCACATCCAAGGTATTGGCAACGGTATAGCTGTTCACCAAGGTTGTTAGCGCACGTGGGTCTACATAGTGATAGGTTTGATAATTCGGCCGCAAATGCAACATCCGTCGTACAAACAAATCGGCACTATCGGGCTTAACATCGTAGATGTAACACAACGATAAAAGTCGGGTGGCATCAAATACATCGGCCTTCGAAATTTTGTTGCTCACAAGGCACGGACGCAGCAAGGCTATCGCTTCTTGAATTTGGCCTGATTTTAATAATTTATTGGCCTCATACAAACAATTCTGACATGGGTTTTCTTGTGCGAATGCCGACCCTGAAAGTAAACATATCAATAGCAAACAGATGTTTCTCATTTGTGTATTTTGTAACTAATATATCGGTGATAGCCAAACGAGAGCGCCAAGTTATCGAGATAAATATTGTCGTCCAAATAGAAAAAATCATAAAGTAAGGTTGTGTTATCGTACCGGCCCTTTTCGTAGGTGATGTTCGACAAACTCTTGAAATACAGTACTTCCAGACTTAAATGTCCTTTTTTGATCTTATACGAAATATTTGAACCTGTACAGATGCCGTAGTGGAAGCTGTTGCGCCGAACATTTGTAGAATAATGCTTTATCTCTTTAACTCCTTCAGAATTACGAATGCTCAAATCATTGTATGCATTGATCAACACACTGCCGAATGCTCCGGCCGACACACTCAGTTGAATCCGTTTCTTAGGAAAAAAGGTATGCCGAAACATTAAGGGCATATCTATGCTCAACAACGACTCATCTATGTTTAAATCTTGACCAAAAACAGAATAGCTCATGCTGTATTTTCTCGACTTTAAAAACAGACTCGTTTGCAGACTGTTTCGATCTGAAAAATTATACCCAGCCACCGCACCAAACTGGTAACCCGACTTGCCCTTATATTCCTTTTTATACGCAGCTGGAGTAAAAGTACCTTGAATGTTGGTACTGGTCCAATTTGCTCCGTAATTAAAGGTTAAACCCAGCGAAAATTTCGGAATGACGTTAATCTGCTTTAATAAGTTGGTAAAATCTTGAGGATCATTGAGCAAGTCGGGTTGAAACAAAGGATAAAGTTCAAGCATGTTCTCGGCGGCTTCTCGGGCTTTATCATCCTCGTGATTTACCAAATACGCCATTGCCAATAAGCGATAGGCTTGCCATCCATATTCTTCATTTTGCGAGGTAGCACAACCCGAAGCCAATTGGATGGTCTGATCAATGTTGCCTTGTTCGTAACTGGAGAGCGCTTTGATCAGTCGTTCTGGACAATCATCCTGGGCAAAAACGGAAATAGCAGTGAGGAATAACATCCAAAAGATACTAATCGATTGCTTCATATAGTGCGAGGTTTTGAGAACATATATTTGTGTAGACCAAAGGTAGCCAATTTGTTAAGAACACAATTTTGTTTGGAAGTGGTAAGAGTGAACGTTCTACTTTCATTCACCATCCTTTACACAAACCCAAATGTTTCGAGTAAAAGTTGATTTACCTCTCTTTTTAACCGTGCAGAAATCCGTAATTTTCAGCCCGGATTGTTTGATCAAAAGTTCAATGTCTGAAATCGAAACAATCACCGTTCGGTTGGTTAACTGTGCCGCCGATTCTATAATGTGTAAGGTAATCTCGTCGGTAGAATGAGAGTATAAATTGTAAGGAAGGTCAATAATTATGGCATCGTACGCTTTGCTCACGTCTTTAATATCTGCGCAAAGTACTTGAGCTTGATAGTTGTAGTACTCTAGGTTTTCTTTAGCGTGGTTGCTAGCCTTTAGATTTATATCGCTTCCTTCTATGTTAAATTCAGAAACGCATCCTTCCAATAATACGGTTCCAACTCCACAGCACGCATCCAAGAGCGCTTTAGTTTTATTTCCTTTGGAGGCAATGCTGACCAACGTTTTAGCAATAATCATGCAGATCGAATTGCTGAATGAACAAGGCTTTTGTTTGTGTTTGCGCCAGTCAGATTTTGCTTCGACCAACACCCCAAAACACCAAATACCCTCGTAAGTGCAAACGGCGTAGGTGATGGATGGAAGTTCAAAATTGGGTATTCCAACAATGCTGCATCCAACATCTTTTAACTTTTCATTTCGTTCTTCTGGCGAGGTAGCGTCGCCTTCCAAATTCAGATATTCTGCTTTAAATCCTTCAACAACAATGTTTTGTTGTTGGATACTTTTTAAAAGTTCGACAAACGTTTCGGAGGATGAAAGGATCTCCAATCTATTTTTAATAAATGGACTGATCGATGGGTCGACATGGATGTTTGAAAACAGCACTTTGTTTCGTTCCTCTACATCAAAAATTTGCCTGGATTCCAACTTACACAATTCGCTGTGATGATAGTCGAACTTATAGGTATAGAGGTAGCTGTGATTAAGTGTTTGCAGTGTCAAGTAGGATTATACTAATTAAGGACATCAAAACTAGCGAATTTTGACTTGTGCATTTCATCCCTTATTGATTTCATAAGGTGGGTTTTAGCGATGGTTGTCGTTCGTTGACTTTGCAATTAGTTTCAAATTTACACCATAGTTTTCTAGGATTTCTTTTATCAAGCTAACGGATTCAAAAGTTATATTGGAACGGACACCACTAAATATTTCAAAACCTCCTTTAATTGTAGTGCCGGGAAATACAGAAGTAATGCGATACGTTTACCCTTTATCTTCACGCAGTTGCTGAGTAAATTGCGAGGAAAATCCACCACCCCCTAAACGCTAATTAAGTAAGACCGATGGATAATAATCAGCATCGGTAGCTGCTAAAGCTGGGTAACCCACTCTTAAAACAGATTGTTTAGCGCCTGGAACATCATAAAAATAAACCTTGGATGAATCGGGTGCTATAGGATCTGCTATTTTGGGAAATTCAACACTTTTTGGAGTCCATTTAGAATCTAACGCGATTAGAGATTTATTCACTTCCTCTTTTGAAATAGCACCAACAACTTGAAAACTGGCGAGATTTGGTGAAATGTTCTTACTGTAATACTCTTTCAAATCATTCAAACTAATTGCGTTCACGGAGGCTATGGTTATCATTTGAAACAATATGATTGTCATCCTAAATAAGTTTATCAAATTGATTTTCCGCAATGCGATTTGGTTCTGCCTTTTGACGTTCAATTTGTGCCAGTGCGCTTTGTTTCAGAAGATCGAATTCTTTCTCATCACAACGTGGTTCTAATAGAATTTCCTTAACCAAGGCCACCGTTTTTTCATAGTTCTTAGACAAGGTTTTTACATTGATGAAAATAGATTCTTTAGAAGCAGAACCTATGATTGAAGAACAAGGTAGGTTGCGATTGAACGAAAACTATGATTAACAACGTGCCTTTGCTCGGTAAGAGATGCTTTGACCAGGGAAGATTACTACCCAGGCAGTACCAACAAGGGAACTTGCACGGTTCCTGCCAGTTTTTTAGTCACATCAAAGGCCTTTAAAACAAAATCGGCCGCGTGCTGGGCATTCATTGAAAAGTCGGTTGGTAGAACGATGTTTAGCATACTAGGATCTGCTTTGAGTGGAAAGCTTCATTTGCTGTTTCAAAGAATATCCATCCGTTTGAACGGTTTCCAACCAGGTCGACTTCATTTTTCTAAATACTTGGATGTTCAATCCATGTAAATCAAAGGCTGATTCCATTTCTGCCACCGTTACATCCGGAGAAACATCTATTTCAATGGGTCCAGCCAACTTGCTCAATTCATTAATACAGGTGGTTCTTGGCAATAGCTCATTTGCATGAGACCCCTCCCCATGTCGATGAGTCTTCGTAAAAAACTCAAATTTCAATCCATCATAGATCAACATAAATTGTTTAAGCACTTGATCTATAGTATCGGTGGGTTGAATGATAATTGTACTCATTGCTGAAGTGTTAATAGGATTTGGCGGCAAATCGGGTAAACTCAGCTTTTAGCTCAGCAAAAATCTTATCGAACATTTGCATGCGATCAACCAGTCCGGCATTTTCTTCTGCCTTTCTGTGATCCGTAGCTACATTATTGGCTTGCGCCATGGCTGCAATTTTTACTTCTTCTTCATGAATGTCGTGAACCAAGATGTCGATCACTTCATTCTCACGAATAAACTGGTTCTGAAAACGCTCAATTTGTGCTGTGACTTCAACCTTAGTGTTCTGTACAACCAATTCTTCTAAACGATTGTTAAAGGTTTTTACTTCATCTCGATAAAACTCGAGTTTCTTCACCCATTCTCCATTTGTTTTGTGAAGTTCGGAAAGGTATTTTTCTGCCATTACTATTTTTATTAACTGGTGATAATGAATATGTATAATTTAATTTAAAATCAAAACCGGAACCTTGCTGTGGTAGACCATACGCTTTGTAATGCTGGTATGGAAAAGGCTTTCCCAAAAGTTTCGCTTATGACGCTTGAGCGCCATTACATCAATGTTGCTATTCCAAATGAAATCATTCAACTCATCAACAATGTTTTCACCCGGAATGTTCACCACCGAAATTGGGCTTTTTGAATGCGCAATGATGTTGAGCATTTCGTTCGAGTCAACACTGTCTTTTAAGATGTGTACGGCCATACATTTGGCATTAAATGGAGCCATAAATTCAAGAAACCGTGCTAAATTTTGATCCGTGTCTTTCGTATAGTCGGTGGCATAGGCCGCTTTCTTAAATTCCTCAAACTCGGCCTTTTCAGGAACCACCAAGGTTGGAACGCTTGCTTTGGAGGCAACCGCACTCGCCGTTGTTCCCATCATAACATCCATTGCATTTGTTGCACCCTTCGTACCCATAATAATGAGCGAGGTCTCCGTTTTCTCATTATTACTAAAATCCACAACAATATCGGAGGCCAAACCAAAGTCAACTACTGTTTCAATTTGAATACCCGGACAATACTCCAAAACGCGATGTCTTAATAAATGCATCTGCGTTTCGGCGGCTTTACGGTTATCGTTTAATAAGTTGGTAACTGTGTCGGGCGGTGTATAAGCATCGATAATAGGCACGTGTTGTGCATTTACGAGCACCAAACTTGCGGATAGCTTCTTGGCAATTTTTGCTGCAAAAAAACACGCGTTTTCTGCGGTTAAAGAAAAGTCCGTTGGACAGAGAATATGTTTCATTAATAATGTGCTTTATATCTTCAAAGTTGCAGAAATTATCCTTTACATTGGTTGAGAAATATCAATCTTCTTGCTCATCTTCATCATATTGCCTAGTTCTTTACCGCAGCTGGTTGTTACAAAAAAAGCGGCCCTTCATAATCCAACAAACCATCCGAAAGATGATATAAACTGCTGAATGCCAACGATTCCATCAACTTTATGGCCGACCGGCTCCTAAAACCAGATGTACAATATACTAAGTAGGATTCTTCTTTGGGCAAATTAGCGATAATTTGCGCAGCATTAGAAGCAAGAATGTCAAGGTGTTTAGCATCGGGCAAATGACCACGATTAAAATCTTCCACGCTTCGAACATCTACCACATTGCAGCGCTTTCCCTTTAAGAATTCAATACACTCCGAACCGCTCAGCTCCATACTCATAAATGGCTCAAGTTTTACAACGATAAATAATCCAGAATCTTAAAACCTGAGTTCGATTCATATTTTGAATTCAGAACGCTTGTGAACAGTGAGTTTCGAGTAAAAATTGCGAAGACAGGGCGGGCCCTTTCGAGTAATTTTTACGATGAAAATCGCTTTTCACAAGTGTTAAAGCGGACTTTTGTATATAAAACCCTATTAGCTTCGTTGAAATCAGTCGGTTTATAAACATAAACCTTCCTGTTTTCGCCTTACTACTTGGGTTCTATACAAATCTGAATTTGAAAAGATTAATC
>JBLHHI010000159.1:0-6034 GCA_047614125.1 Bacteroidia bacterium
CCTTGCAGATACCGGAAGTTATGATTTGACTTATACATCCGCAATTGGATGCAAAGGGTATGTAACCATACGAGTAAAAGGTTTGCCGATCGTTCGAATTACCACACTCGATAAGATTTTTTGCGCTAAGGATTCGCTGTTTCTTCTTGCAGCAAGCCCGGTTGGTGGAAGGTTTTATGGCAATGGCGTGGATAGTCTTGGCATCAATCCTGAAGCATTGGGTACGGGCCTTCACAAGGTGTATTACATCTTTGGAACACCAACGTGTTTTAGTATAGACAGTGCAACAATACAAGTCTTGCCGCCCATATCGGGCAGTCTTGATTATGTAAAGGACACCTTATGCGGAAACGAACAAGCTACTCTAACACTCTCTGCATCAGCAGGTAGCGGCAATCCGTTTACGTATCGATGGTTGCCAACGGGTCAAACCAGTCGAAGTATATTCTACAATCCGGGTCAATCGGCCTGGGTATTTGGCGAAATTAGAGATGGTTGTTCCAATGTTTGGATTGACAGTCTTTATTTAAATGTGTTTCCACGTTTAGCCTACACCTTAAACGTGAGTGATACGCAATGTTTTGGTACCATTGGCAGTGCCGAAGTACTTCCGAGTTTTTTGGGAGCGTCAAATATTACTTGGTACACTAATCCAATTAGAACCACCTATGCCATTAATGTTCCGGTATCGAGCACCTATCGATTTGTGTTGAGAAATGAAGAAACCGGATGTTTTGTTGATTCCAGCATAAGTATTCCTTCGTATTCAAGAATCAATGCTTATTTCATTACCACACCTTCTGAGGGAAATTGTTTAAATCCATTTAATCCTACCCTATATATCATAAATTTTTCGGAGGGGGCAACAACCGGAACTTGGGAGTTTGGGGATGGAGCCATGGAAGGATATACCACGAACTCAAATCCAATTCACGTGTATTCCACCGATACCAACAAATATCGAATTCGTTTGCTGATCCAAAATGAAGGAGGGTGTTCTGATTCTGCTTTTGCTGACGTTTGTGTGGATGATTCTGTGTATAGTTTGGTTCCAACAGCTTTTACTCCAGGCTCGGATGGCCTAAATGACGTATTTCATATTTATACTGCGGGAGTAAATGAGTTTCATTTTGAAGTTTTCAATCGCTGGGGAGAGACGGTATTTGAAACCTATGATAAAGATTTTGAGTGGGATGGGTGGTATTTGGGAAATCCACTGCCCGAGGCGGTTTACGGCTATCAATTAACGTATAAAGGCAAGAAAAGTGTTCGTAAAACAATGGCAGGAACGATCCATATTTTCCGTTTTCCGAGTCAAGGAAAATAGCAAAAAGAGAAAAGCATATTAAATCCTTTCTTTTTTCCTTCAATTGGTTGAATATTTCAAAACTTAAAACTACTTTTGCAGCCCTTTTTAAAGGAAACAAAGAGTTAATTATTGTGGACACACTTTCATTCAAAACAAAATCAGCCAATGTCAACACCGTTACCAAAAGGTGGTATGTAGTTGATGCTGAGGGTAAAACCTTAGGAAGATTTGCTTCAGAAGTAGCAAAAATTATTCGAGGTAAGAACAAGCCTGATTTCACACCTCACGTTGATTGCGGCGATAACGTTATCGTAATCAACGCTGAAAAAATTACTTTATCTGCCAATAAGATGGCAACGAAGAAATACATTCGTCACACTACCTACCCAGGTGGTCAGCGCGAAGAAGTTGCGCAAGACTTGTTAAAACGCAAGCCAGAGGCAATGGTTGAGCGAAGCGTAAAAGGAATGTTGCCGAAGAACAAATTGGGAAGAAAATTATTCCACAATATGTTTGTTTACGCAGGAACGGAGCATCCACACAGTGCCCAAAAACCAGAAGCCATCGAAATTTAGGATACGAGTTCATGGAGACAATTAATACATCAGGAAGAAGAAAAAATGCCGTTGCACGTGTGTACATCACCGCGGGTTCTGGCAATGTAACCATCAATAAGAAGGATTACAAAGATTATTTCCCAACCGCAACACAGCAATATAAGGTGAATCAGCCTTTTATGATTTGTGATTTAACTGGCAAATACGACGTTAAGGCCGTATTAACAGGTGGAGGAACAACGGGTCAGGCAGAAGCGCTTCGATTGGCAATTTCTAAGGCCATCGTTGAAATGGATCCGGATCAGAAACCAAAACTTCGCGCCGAAGGCTTTATGACACGTGATAACCGCATGGTTGAGCGTAAGAAGCCAGGTCAGAAGAAAGCAAGAAAGAAATTCCAGTTTAGCAAAAGATAATATTTTTATATGTCTCAAATTACGACTAAAGAACTTTTGGATGCAGGTGTTCACTTTGGACACTTAACCAGAAAGTGGAACCCAAAAATGGCTCCTTTCATTTTCATGGAGCAAAATGGCATCCACATTATAGATTTAAAGAAAACCCTTTCTAAACTTAACGATGCTCAGTCGGCGGTAAAAGGTATCACAAAGTCTGGCCGAAAGGTCATGTTTGTGGCTACTAAAAAACAAGCCAAAGACATCGTTCAACGTGAAGCGGAGCGTGTAAACATGCCATTTGTTGTTGAGCGTTGGTTGGGTGGTATGTTAACCAACTTCGCCACTGTTCGTAAATCGATTAAGAAAATGCAATCGATCGACAAGATGGCTACCGATGGAACGTATGCCCACTTGAACAAGAAAGAGCGATTGATGAAAGATCGTGAAAAAGCTAAGTTGGAAAGATTGTTGGGCGGTATTGAAGATTTAAATCGGTTGCCCGCTGCTTTGTTTGTTGTCGATGTAAAACGCGAGCACATTGCAGTATCGGAAGCTCAGAAATTGAACATCCCAATTTTTGCAATCGTAGATACCAATTCAAATCCAAACTTGGTGGATCATCCAATTCCTGGCAACGACGATGCATCTGCGTCGGTTGAAATCTTGGTACGAGAATTTGCCAATGCAATTGCAGAAGGATTGAGTGAGCGCAAAATGGCTAAAGATGCAGCTAAGAAAGATGCTAAGCCAGAAGCAAAGGTTGAAGAAGAAACCCCAGCCGCGAGCTAAGCACAATAACATTCAAAAAATTTTTCGCGCACAAGTGCGATATAAAACTTAATCAGCCGATGATACCCAAAAAGTATCATCGGTTTCATTTAAAAAATAAATAATAACAAACGTTATGGCAATTACGGCAGCAGCAGTAAACGAACTGCGAAAAATGACCGGTGCAGGTATGATGGACTGCAAAAAAGCATTACAAGAAAGCAATGGCGATTTTGAAGCGGCCATTGATTTTTTACGTAAGAAGGGACAAAAGATATCGGCAAATAGAGCGGATCGAGATGCTACGGAAGGTGCAGTTATCGCTAAGTCATCGACCGATGGCACCATTGGTGTTGTGGTTCGATTGAGCTGTGAAACTGATTTTGTAGCTAAGAATGATGATTTCGTGGCTTTGGCCGAAGAGATTGCAGAAATCGCACTATCTAATCAACCCGCTGATGTTGAGTCACTTAAGGCTTTGAAAATTGGTGATATTTCCATTGGCGAACGCATGATATCCGAAATGGGCAAGATTGGTGAAAAGATTGATGTTACTAAATATGCCACGTTGAAAGGGGATGCCGTTGTAAGCTACATTCATGCGGGCAATAGAATTGGTGTTTTGGTTGCTCTTAATATGGAGGCTGATGAAGCTATGAAAGATGCAGGAAGAGACGTAGCTATGCAAATAGCGGCGATGAATCCAGTTTCTGTAGATGAAAACGACATCTCTCAGGAAATGAAAGACCGTGAAATGGAAATTGGTCGTGAGCAAGCTCGCGCAGAAGGCAAGCCAGACCAAATGATTGATAAAATAGCAGAAGGTAAGTTGAAGCGTTTTTATAAAGACAACACACTCACCATGCAGTCTTTTGTTAAAGACCCAAGCCTAACCGTAGCACAAATGTTAAACGGCGTTAAAGATGGCCTTAAAGTAGTTGGATTTTCAAGAATTGCTTTGGGCTAAATAATTTTATTCAAAACAAAAAAAAAGAGGAGTGTGAGCTCCTCTTTTTTTATGTCCAATTTATGATGTGGGGATTTGTTAAACTTTCTGGCGAGTTGTTGATTTACTTTTAATGGCAGAATCATCATTCATGGTAGAACACGTGCAAAAGGCCGTGTCGGTTGTACCCAACGGAAGGTTTTTGGGATTGCCTCAACCACAGTTCATTGTTTTGCACATGGAGTTCATTCAGAGATGCTAAGTCGAATACATTTGGTTGATAAATTGCTTTACAATACCATATTCCAAAAATAATTAAGACCCATCAAGACCAGTATCAGCTAAAATTTATGCGACCTAATTTTGGTTAAATGCCATTTTATTAACGAGAATTTACCACCTTTGAACCTCATAAAATAGTGGGTGGAAAGCACTGCTTATTGGAGTGCTTAAGCCAAAATCGAGATGAAGTATAAAAGGATATTGCTAAAACTCAGTGGGGAAGCCTTACTAGGAACACAAACGTACGGCATCGATCAGGAGGTTTTGGTTCGATATGCCAATGAGATTAAGTTGGCCGTAGAAAAAAACATCGAAGTTGCGGTGGTAATTGGTGGTGGAAATATTTTTCGAGGAGTTCAGGGTGTTGAAGGCGGGATGGAAGATCGGGCACAAGCGGATTACATGGGCATGTTGGCAACAGTTATAAATGCCATGGCCTTGCAAGGAGCTCTTGAAAAATTGGGCGTTTATACTCGATTGTTGAGTGCCATTAAAATGGAGCAAATTGCAGAACCCTTCATTCGCCGTAGAGCTATTCGGCACTTGGAAAAAGGCAGAGTCGTTATTTTCGGCGGAGGAACGGGGAACCCTTACTTCACTACAGATACCGCAGCATCGCTGCGTGCCGTTGAAATTGAAGCCGACGTATTATTAAAAGGAACACGGGTGGATGGCGTATATACCGCTGACCCTGAAAAGCATACAGATGCTGTTCGCTTTGAAAACATCAGTTTTACAGAAGCCATCCAACGCAATTTAAAAGTGATGGATATGACGGCTTTTACGCTTTGTCAGGAGAATAAACTTCCAATCATCGTTTTTGACATGAACAAACCACAAAACTTACTCCACCTTATTGAAGGTGAGAAGGTTGGGACTTTGGTGTCGTAAAGTTTAATTATAACCTGAGTTCGATTAATCTTTTAAAATTCAGATTTGGATAGAGGCCAAGTAGTGAGGCGAAAACAGGAAGGTTTATATTTATAAACCGACTGATTTCAACGAAGCTAATTGGGTTTCTAATACAAAAGCTCGCATTTCACTTGTGAAAAGCGATTTTCATCGTAAAAATTACTCGAAAGGGCCCGCCCTGTCTTCTAAATTTTTACTCGAAACTCACTGTCCACAAGCGTTCTGAATTCAAAATATGAATCGAACTCAGGTTTATACCTCAAATTTTCACCGGGCATAATAATATGTGTGATATTTTGTGCTAAGAATTGGACTTTGGTGATTAGTATCCCTTAGTTTCTATCACAAATTGACGTGAAAGCCACTAAAGGCTCCATAATAAGTTCATCTACTAAAACAGATACAAACGAACTTACCGCAGCAACGTTATCGTTCCGCTGAAGGTGTATTCCTTGTTGTTCCAACCACTCACCTTTAGGTAGTAGGCGTAAACATCTTGTTGCACCTTAATGCCGTTAAAAGTTCCATCCCATTTAGCATTAGGGTCTGTTGTTTCGTACATCACTTCTCCCCATCTGTTAAAGATGATCATGTGGTAGTCTTTAACACCATTATTTACAACCGCTCGGAATCCTTCATTTTCTGTGGGCCCACCAACATCTGGCGAGAATGCATTTGGTATGAATACCAAGATGTCTGGACCAATAATAACTGGATAGCTAAACTCGTCGGTACATCCGTAATTGGTCGTTACTCGCAAAGTTACCATATACGTTCCGGTATCGGCTGGATAGAAGAACACAGGATTGATTTGTGTTGATGTATCATCTACCGCCGTTGGATCTCCAAAGTCCCATTCGTT
>JBLHHI010000160.1:0-6025 GCA_047614125.1 Bacteroidia bacterium
TGAAATCAGTCGGTTTATAAACATGAACCTTCCTGTTTTCGCCTTACTACTTGGGTTCTATACAAATCTGAATTTGAAAAGATTAATCGAACTCAGGTTTTTAAAATTCAGATTTATGCTCAACAAAGTGGTCAAAGTGAAAAATGAAGGTTAATTAGAACGAGCCGAATGGATTCAACCACTCGAATTTGTTGTGAATACAAAAGTTGGTTCAGCTCTTTTGAAAAGCATTCTGAATCCCAAAAATCAATCCACCTCTACCTTATGGGTCAACATCCACCACAACCCGCACTTGTTTGTATTCTTTAATCCCTTTAAACTGAAATACCATATCGCCCACAAAATGCTTGACAGCTTTTAAATTCTGATCGGGTGTAATCTTAATCATCATTTGACGAATAAATCGACCACGTATCTTGCTCACATACGGTTCTTCGGGACCCAGCAACATATCGCCAACTTTTTCGCGAATCAACATGGCCATCATATCTCCGGCTTTTTCGGTGAGCTCATAATCCTTGTGCATTAAGCTCATCTTTATAAGCCGGGCAAAGGGCGGATAATTGAACTTTTCTCGCTCTTGTATTTCTTCCTCAAAAAAATCGTTGTATTCGTGTTTCACAACGTGTTGAATAACAGGGTTTTCCGGCCTACTGGTTTGGATCATTACCAAACCCTGATTGTTTCTTCTTCCCGCTCGGCCTGCCACTTGGGTGAACAACTGAAAACTTCGCTCCGCTGCTCTAAAGTCGGGGAAATTCAATGAATGATCGGCGTCCAAAATTCCAACCAAGCGCAAGTTTTCAAAGTCTAAACCCTTGGTAATCATTTGCGTACCAATTAATACATCGGTGTCTCGGTTTTCGAAATCCGTTATAATCTTCTCAAAAGCTGTCTTTGTTCTGGTCGATTGATAATCCAACCGATCGATCCGTGCTTCTGGAACAATCAACTTCAACTCTTCTTCAACTCGCTCAGTTCCATAGCCTATCATCCGCATAGCAGTATTTCCACAAGCCGGGCAAAGACTTATGGGCTTAATGTTGTAGCCGCAAAAATGGCATCGCAAACAATTTTCTTTTCGGTAGTAAGTTAAGGTAATATCGCAATGAATGCATCTTGGCGACCAAGCGCATTCGTTGCATTCGGTTATTGGCACATAGCCCTTTCTATTCTGAAACAAAATGACTTGCTCCTTCTGGTTTAGACTTTGTTTAATTTCTGAAATCAACTCACTGCTAAACAAGCCCTTATTGAGCTTTCGCTTCTTTTCTTGCCGCATGTCTACCACCCTAAATTCGGGCAACTTAACACCGCTGTATCGGTTTTTAAGGAGCACCAAACCAAATTTTTCGTTGCGTACATTATTCATGGATTCTACCGAAGGTGTTGCACTACCTAAAACTACCTTGGCTTTGTGCTTGTGCGCTAATACTATGGCCGAATCACGGGCGTGATATCGTGGTGAAGGCTCGCTTTGCTTATAGCTGTTTTCGTGTTCTTCATCCACTATAATAAGACCAAGTTCTTGAAACGGAAGAAAGATTCCAGAACGAGGTGCCAAGACTATGGTTGCTTCTCTATTTTTAACTTTCTGCCATATTTCGTAGCGCTCGTTGTTATTAAAACGAGAGTGGTTTACCAGAACTTGATCGCCAAAATACGTTTGAATGCGACGGATGAGCTGGGTTGTTAAGGAAATTTCCGGCAAGAGATAAAGCACTTGCTTGTTCAAAGCCAGTGCCTCTTCCATCAGCTTGATGTAAACGTGGGTCTTGCCACTCGATGTAATGCCTTGCAATAAAACTACATCCTGTTCTTCAAAGTTGGTTTTGATTTGATCATAGGCCTCTTCTTGGTCATTGGTGAGCTCATTTTCAGCCAGTTCTTGTCGCCCCTTATACACGATGCGCTCTACCTGTTTTTCGTATAAATCGAGCACACCATTCTTTACTAAGGTGGATACCGATGATGGGCTCAGTCCATGTTTTTTAACAAATTTGTTTTTATCAACACCTTCGTTGTTTTTATCCAACGAAACCAACTTCATTAGCACATGCAATTGCAGCGTTGCCTTTCCATCTAATGATGTAAAAAGTTCTTGCATGGCCTGCTCTGTAGAAAAAGCTTCGGATCGTTTAAGGAATTTTTTAACTTTGGGCTTATACCGCTCCAACAATTCTTCTTCGATGTAAATTAAACCCTTCTCGTATAATGAGTGGATGAGCTTGTACGTATTCTTTCTTCCGCTAATCTCATCCGCTTCATCAATGCTAATGGATCCTACCAATTTTAATTTTTCAATGATGGGTTCTTCAAATTTGTCTAAGAGTACATCCGCAGTGTTTGCATCGGGGTAGAGATTGATCTTACTCTGGCTTTGGAGTTTAAGCGCCGCAGGCAATGCGTTGTTCATCACTTCGCCCAACTTGCACATATAATATTCGGCAATCCATCTCCAAAAACTCAACATTTTATCGGAAATAATTGGAAATGAATCGATTATGGCTAAGATGTACTTCGCTTGGTACCCTTCAGGTGGCCTTTCGGAAATGGAAAGAATTACTCCCGAATAAATCTTCTTCTTGCCAAATTGCACAACGACCCTTTTCCCAACGTCAATCTCATCATTGAGTTCCTGAGGCACACGGTACGTATATTCTTTTGCCAAGGGTAAAGGCAAAAGCACTTCGATGTAAATTGCGGTATATTCGAATAAATCAGACAAAATAATGGACCTATATTAATTACAAATCTGTGAAAATTTAGTTGACTCACCAGCGTTATATTTGCATATAAATTGATGTAGCTTCATTAATGCAACAAACACACTACTTAATTCTTCTGTTTACCATTTTATCCACATGCCTTTTTTCTTGTGGTGGAAATGATTTGGTGGAGGTAAAAGACACCATAACTTCTGCCGAAGACCATGCCCGATCTGAGAATCAGTTTTATTCGGCCTTCGACTTAGTATACGACGTTGTTTCGACCGATGCTAAACTCAAGAAATCGGAAACCACCATCCTACCCTCCGACGCAAGCGTAAGTTATGTAGACAGTGTTTTTACGGATGGAAATGGTGTTGAAATCATTGTGGATTTTGGTGCCCTTCAGCAATCAAAACCTCAAGGATCGTTGTGCCTTGACAATATATATAGAGCGGGAAAATTAATAATTTCCGCAAACCTTCCTTTCACACACCCCGACGCTCAAATAACCGTTCAAATGAGAAATGATGATCCGTTTTACTGCGGTAATGGCTCGGAAATGGCGCAACTCACGGGAACCATAATCGTGCGGCATTCAGGATTTAATGCGTTGTCGCTGGCATACCAAAACTGCACGCTGCATGTTGAAAACACAACACATCACTGGGAAAGTGAGCGAATAATACGATTAGTTTTTGACAATGGCCCCGGCATTTGGGGTGATGTTTATGAAGTTACAGGATCGGCTTCTGGCGTAAATAGAAATGGAGAAGCATATACCGTTTCTATCATAGATCCCTTGGTTAAGAAAATGGAAACAGGGTGCGCTAAAACCTTTGTTACCGGAAAAGTTATTGTTTCAGCAACCGGAAGTAATCAGATAATTTCGGTCGACTATGACCCATTTCAAAATGGAATTTGTGACGATCAAGCTGTGGCAGAAATTAACGGAAAGAAAACCGTGTTTAAGGTTCAGTAGGGTGGTTAATATCCTTTTGGATGCTCTAAAAAAATAAGCTTACCACTACCAATCCTACATTCTTCCCATCGGTTTGAATCAAATTGAATTTGTGCCATTCCACCCGTTGGTAAATTATCCAACCGTATGTTCGACAACAAATTGATCACTTCGGTAAATGCTGGATTGTGCCCAACCATAAGCACCTCATGGTAAAGATTGTCTAAGTGGTGGATGATGGTGATAACCTCCTTCCCTTCAAACGTGTACAAATTATGTTGAGCAAAAGTTGGAACCTCGATCGATGCCATATTAAGTACTTGCAAGGCCGTAGTTGTTGCACGTATTGCCGTGCTGTGAATGCATGCATCCAACCTTATGTTTAACTCTACAAAACGATGGGCAATCTTGGGCAAATCTCCATTTCCGCGTTTGTTTAGTGGACGGTCATGATCGGATAAGTCAGGATGAGACCAATCAGATTTGGCATGTCGCAAGATTGTAAGTGTTTTCATAAGTGATTAACAAAAGTACACTACAAACAAGTTATTAATCTGTTGGATCATTAAAATGCTGCTGTTAAACAATTTGATTAACCTTGTGGCGTTGATTATACGTTCAACATGTATATGTCGCAAATTTTAATGAAACATCGGAGCCGCTTATGTACTTGCCTGTTGGCTCTTTTTGTGGTGGTGCCTATAAGCTCGGCGTCCGACGGAAATCTTCCGGCTCTTTTTGGCTTTGGTTTTGGTGTAAATTATTCCAACCTATTTGGGTTGGATGTTAACGCCGAAGATCACCAGTCTGTAAATGCTTTTGGTTATGGCTTGGGCGCCCATTTCGAAAAACCTTACAATACCAGAAATAGCCTTTATACCGGGTTAACGATGAATTCGTACAGTTCAAAATTGAAGAATCAAGCGGGTGAGTACGCCGTAAATCCTTCTGCTATGGAGCTGAGTTTTAATTGGCTACGATTTAACCAAAGCCACAATTCGAGCGTGTTTTGGGGAATGAGCTTTCGAAAGCCGTTCTATTCTAAGGATGCCGCAAAAACTCCATGGGATGTGCTCCTTAACATTGGGTTTAAACGAAGAACCTACCATCCAAATGTAAACCAAGATTACGAACTGAGATACTCAGCTGGTTTAAGAAATATGGCGAAGTTTTTTCCAACGAACGAAGTTTTTTTAGCTCATAACCTCTCACTATTTTTTCATTTAAACAGCTAGATATTTTTGTATGTACCTAAAGGTCAATGAAGTATAATTTACCGCATTCTTCATTGAGTAGCCTTTCGCAATCTTGCTTAAGATGTTTGCGGTTTGAACTACTTTGTAAAACCAGGTGCAAAACTCAATATCCAGTCCGAACCCTTTTTTTATATATTTGACCACTTAAAAGGCGCGAATTCTTATGAACAAAAAGTTAAAGGTTATTCTAATTGTGTTGTTGATATTTGGGGTAGCTCAATTTTTTCGAATTAACCAAGCACCTCCAACCTCCGATGCAAAATTGGATTACTTAACGGTGAGCAAGGCCAACGATTCCATTTCATCGCTCATTCGAACCTCGTGTTACGATTGTCATTCCAACCAAAGCACGAATCCCTGGTATGCTCAAATTGCCCCAGTTTCGTGGTGGTTGAAGTTCCATATTAATGAAGGTAGAAAGCATCTAAACTTTTCGGAATGGGGCAACTATTCGGTAAAGAAAAGCACGCATAAATTGGAAGAATGTGTTGAAATGTTGCTGGAAGATGAAATGCCACTTTGGAGTTACACAATCCTTCACAATGATGCAAAACTAACGCACGAGCAAAAGAAAATATTAATAACATGGTTTCGAGGTATTCCCATTGATAAACGAGTGGATGCCCTTGAAAATGAAGCAGATAATGAATAAATAAGTTGGTACCGTTGAAGAATACCTTCTTCGCTATCCAGAATGGATGGAAGAAATATCCATTGCACGTACCATCTTTCTAAATGCTGGTTTACAAGAAGCCATCAAACGGGGGGCGCCTGCATACACCTACAACAACAAAAATATTGTAGGCATTGCAGCCTTTAAAGGACACCTCGGAATTTGGTTTCATCAAGGTTCTTTTCTATCGGATCCAAATAAAGTATTTGTAGCTGGTTCAGAAACCACTAACCTGAGTTCGATTCATATTTTGAATTCATATCGCTTGTGAACAGTGAGTTTCGAGTAAAAATTGCGAAGACAAGGCGGGCCCTTTCGAGTAATTTTTACGATGAAAATCGCTTTTCACAAGTGTAAAGCGGACTTTTGTATATAAAACCCTATTAGCTTCGTTGAAATCAGTCGGTTTATAAACATAAACCTTCCT
>JBLHHI010000161.1:0-5970 GCA_047614125.1 Bacteroidia bacterium
ACACAGAAGATTAATATTTCGGTGATATATTATACAACCCCGTCAGGGTCGAGTTTATCTCTACATCTCGTTCTGCAAGATTTGACCCCGTTGGGGTCAGGGCCATTTAAATTCAAATGGCCAATCGGTTTGAAAATGAAAATTATAGAAGATGATTTAGCGATGCTTATTCATGGATTGCCGCTCAACACAGAAGATTAATATTTCGGTGATATATTATACAACCCCGTCAGGGTCGAGTTTATCTCTACATCTCGTTCTGCAAGATTTGACCCCGTTGGGGTCATGGCCGTTGAAATTCAAATGGCCAATTCCTGTGAAGATAAAAATCATAAAAGATGATTTAGCGATGCTTATTCATAGATTGCCGCTCAACACAGAAGATTAATATTTCGGTGATGATTTCGGATGTTATTCAACACCAATGAAATCGCAATTAACAATTTGAACAATACTATGTTTAACCGAAAGATAGGATGTTCACGACCTCGAAGGGGTCGCATATTGCAGAACCATGATTGAATAATTATTTACGACCCTGACGGGGTCGCATCTCACAAAATGATTAAAGCGTTATTACAAATTCGAATTAACAACCTCAAATCGATCCAAAATTTGATCCATCTTAGTTTGCAAGATCAAGCCATCTTTCGAACCTTCAACGTGCTTATTCCATTTGCGTTTCGCCCATAAAGTTTTCCAAATGTCTTTCACCCGGTGATGCGCAAGGGCACAAACCCGGAATCCGAAAAAAGCAGCTACCCCCATCCAACCAAAGTAAAAACCAAAGAGCAGCAAGCCCATAAGGTGCAGCAGCCAAGTTGCCATCATGCCAACGCCAAAGGCAATACTGTCTTGCAATTCTATTTTTCGTACTTGTGTTCTAACAATCCAAATTCCGACAAAGTGTGCCAATGAAAAGTACTTCCACGACAACCAAGCGGGAAGGGCAAAAATCATCATAAATAACCCATCAACTACGGTTAACTTACGCAATGCCTTTGCGCTTAAGTCGTTGTATTTCAATATATCTAGCACTTCAACAAGCAACGAACGGTCTTCATCCGACCCGTTTCGAAGTCTTTCTGTACAGTTGCGTTTGTGCGCAAAACCCGTAGATTTTGAGTTGGTGAACAATGGATATTGATGTTCATTAACTTCTCGATAAATGGCCATTAACAAGATCAACAATTCGTCATCTTCCCGTTCGCCAAGAATCATGTTTTGTTGTATCGCTTGGTGTGTATCGAGCGTGAGCTTATTCATGGCAATGGCCGGACTTGCTTCTTTTTCCAAATAAGAATCCAAGTACAATGGCTGACCAAAACAAATATCTAAATCGCCTTGCAGTCTGCTAAAGCTGCTGTAGTTTATACCCATGGGCACCACCGCAACTCGCTGTGAATTTGGTCGGTTGAGCATGTCAAAAACAATACGAGCCATGCCCTTTTTTAACGTTTTTAGCTTCCGTTCTGGGTACGAGTCCGCTTGTGGAAAAATCATTACTCGTTTATTCCTCTGAAACATTTCATACAATTGATCGTACGATTTGTTGTTTTCGCTCACACTTTCTCGAGCATTTCCATCGATTACTCTAAAAATTGGGATGAGCTTTAAGGTTCGTAAAACCGCATTTGACCAAGAAGGCCGGAATACATCGCCACGAACCAATATATAAGTGGGCGGATTGATGAGCGAAGATAGAATGCTTCCGTCCAAAAAGCCGTTGGGATGATTGGATGCAAAAAAAACAGGTTGGTTCACAGGTATATTCTCCAGACCGGTAATGCGCACTTTTCTAAAATATGTGCGTTTGTAAAACCACATCAATATTTTAACAAAGTAATATCCCATAGAGGGTGCAAATTTAAATGGAACAGAATAGAAAGGCATAAAATATGGTTATTTAGTATGGAAATTATTGAATAATAAGATCCTTACTTCGTTTGGTATAACAAGTTTAATAAATCAAATTGAAAAGAACTAATATTTAGCCGACTTACGTGCTTGGATACGCTCCATCAATTCCCAATGTTTGAATAATTGATTTTTTGATTTCCATGATTTGATGATACTTGCTCTGCGCAATAACCTGATCTTCAGCGCTTTCCGATGACTTCAATTCTTCCAATGCCTTGTTCAAATACGTATCGATTTTAAAGAGCTTTAGATAGTTGAGATTGGCGATGATTTCTTCGCGGTAGTTTTCCGAATCCAATTTAACGTGAATTTCGTGATCTTCCCACCAACTTGGACTCAAATCGTATTTGATGGAAAACACTTCTGCAGCCAATTTTCCAAAAGTTGGATGTCGTGCAAAAAACTGTTCATCCACCGATTTATGTACCTTGTAATACGCCTTTGCTTCTTCAATAAGGTCGGTATAATCGGGGTTTTCGAAGGTATATCCATCCGATTCCAACTCCGAAAAAATGAATCCGGCCACATCCATATCGTCCGAATACGGTTCTGAACTGTAACTGATCAAGGTCTTTATTAAACTCGATTCTTTGTCAATGACCTGGGCTGGAAGGAGTTCGGTTGCTTTTGTTGGATCATACCCAAGTAAAGGGTGTTGTTGCTCTTTTTGCTCAGGAGCGAATCGACTTCGTTTATTGAGCTCGGCGCGTTGCTTTTGTGCTTCCGCCAACAAGAGCTCAACATCAAACTGAAGTAAGCTGGCCGTTTGACGTAAGTACGCATTTCGTTTAATTGGATCCGGAATGCGAATAACACTTTGAACCACTTCGCGTGCTGTTTCACTAATGCCAATTGCATCTTTGCCTTTTTCTTCGAGAAGGTGTTCCGTTTTAAACGTTACAAAATCTGCCTTGTGCTCATTGATGTAGGCTTCAAAAGCAGTTCCTCCCAGCTTTCTGCAATATGAATCGGGGTCTTCGCCGTCTGGAAAAACCACTACTTTTACGTTTAGTCCACCTTCTAACAGCAAATCAACCCCGCGAATGGCCGCTTTAATTCCCGCTTTATCGCCATCGTATAAGAGGGTTACATTTTCGGTAAACCGTTTTACCAAGCGAACTTGATCTTCGGTAAGTGCCGTTCCACTGGTGGCTACAACGTTTTCGATGCCGCTTTGAAAGAGCATGATTACGTCGAGGTAGCCTTCCACCAAATAGGCATTATCTAAGGTTCGAACCGCCTTTCGCGCTTGGTACAAGCCATATAAAACGCTGGATTTATGATAAACATCGTTTTCGGGCGAGTTAATGTATTTGGGACTTTTATCTTCTTTTTGAAGTTGTCTTCCACCAAAACCAACCACCTTGCCCGCAATGTTGGAAATTGGAAAAATGACTCGATCTCGATAGGCATCGTAAAACGATGCTTCTTTTGCTTCTTCACCTTCTTTCTCCTCTCCTCTTCTTTTGATCAGCCCGGATTTTTCTAAAATACTTGGATCGTAGCCTGCAGAAATGGCTTTGGTGGTAAAGTCATCCCACGATTTTTTAGCGTATCCAAGTTGAAAGTTTTCAATGGTTTGATCGGTTAAGCCGCGATGTTTGAAATAGCTCAACCCAACGGCTTTGCCATCTTCATCATCAATTAGATTGCTGTGAAAGGCCTTGCGTGCATACTCCAGGGCAATGTACAACGCCTCTCGAGTTTGGAGCTGGGCGTTGGCTTCTTCACTTACAACCTTATCTTCCTCTACTTCAATGCTGTATTTTCCAGCGAGATGTTTTAGGGCTTCGGGATAATTCATTTTCTCGATTTCCATTACAAAATCGATCACATTCCCCCCCCTACTGCATCCAAAGCACTTGTAAATACCCAAGGCAGGGCTAACCTTAAATGATGGAGATTTTTCGTTGTGAAAAGGGCACAATCCACCCAAACCGCTCCCGGAGCGCTTAAGCTTTACATAGTCTGCAACTACTTCTTCGATGGAAGCGGCGGAGAATATTTGATCAATGGTGGATTGACGAATCATTGAATGACAAAGGTAAGCGTTCGATGCAATTCTTAAAGCCGGAATTGCATCGACTTGATTTCGAATCACATCCGCATGATAATATGTAATTTTGCGGCATGTTACGAGCTCGAATTGCGCATAGAGCGCACGAAATTTTTGAAGACGTTCGGTCCTTTCGACGCGAAATGCATCAGAATCCGGAATTGTCTTTTCAAGAATTTGAGACTCAAAAACGAATCCAAAAATATTTAGAACGCATTGGAATTAAGGATGTTACAACGTGCGCAAATACTGGGTTAATTGCCTTGATTAAAGGAAATAACCCCGAATCGAAGACCATTGCGCTTCGTGCCGACATTGATGCCTTACCGATTACCGAAACCAATGCCGTTGATTATAAATCGGCCAATGTTGGGGTAATGCATGCATGCGGACATGATGTGCACACGAGTTGCTTGTTGGGTGCCGCTACAATTTTAAATGAATTAAAATCGGAATTTGAGGGAACCATTAAATTGGTTTTCCAACCGGGCGAAGAACGTCTTCCAGGCGGAGCTTCCATCATGATAAAAGAAGGTGTTTTAAAAAACCCAGATGTTGAAAAAATGCTGGGGCAGCATGTTATGCCGCTTATTGATGCGGGCAAGGTTGGTTTTAGAAAAGGGTTGTACATGGCCAGTGCCGATGAGGTTTACATAACGGTTTACGGTAAAGGTGGACATGCCGCACATCCCCATCAAAACATCGATCCCATTGCCATATCCGCGCAACTCATAACGGCCTTGCAAACCATTGTGAGCAGGAGTGCTAAGCCATCCATACCCAGTGTGTTGAGCATTGGTAAGATTGTTGGATTGGGTGCTACGAACATAATACCCGATAAGGTTGAAATGGAAGGCACTTTCCGGACCTTTAATGAAGAATGGCGAGCAGAAGCCCACGATCGAATCGTTAGCCTTGCCAAAAACTTGGTTGAATCGATGGGAGGCACCTGCGATGTGGAAGTTAAAAAGGGCTATCCCTTTCTTAAAAATGATGAGGTCACCACTGAACAAGCTCAAAAAGCGGCCATTGAATATTTGGGAGAAGAAAATGTGGAAGATCTCGAACTTTGGCCAGCAGGAGAAGATTTTGCGTACTATTCGCAAGCGGTTCCCAGCTGTTTTTATCGCTTAGGCATTCGCAATGAATCGGAAAATATCACGTCGATGTTGCATACTCCAACCTTTAACATTGATGAAAAAGCGTTGGAAACGGGTTCGGGGCTGATGGCGTTTCTGGCCATTTCTGCGTTGGAAGACAAATAATTTTCACTGAATGGATGCCCGCAAGGAACTTGGAAATAAAGGGGAGCACAAGGCGCTTCAGCTGCTTATTAAAAAGGGTTACCAAATTATTGGGCAGAACATTCGGGTGGGAAGAGCCGAAATTGACATCCTAGCTCAAATTGGACAAACCCTTGTTTTTGTGGAAGTTAAGACTCGGAATACGGATTACTATGGCCATCCAGAGAGTTTTGTAACCGATCAAAAGCAGGAAATAATGATCAATGCCGCGGAGCGATATTGCGACGAAAAAGACCTAGACAACGAAGTCCGTTTCGACGTAATTGCGGTGGTGTTGACGCCAAACAAAACTGAAATTTTACACATCGAAGATGCCTTTTGGCCAATGGCTTAAAATGCTTGACTTGCATGTAAATAAATCTTATTTTCGCGCACTCGAAAAATTTAAGCTAAGACCAAAAGGTTTGGGGCTTAATTTGAAAGAAGTAAAAACAACAATTTAGAAAAATTTTTAAATGGAAAAAAAACAGTATGAGTCTGTGATCATTTTGACACCCGTGCTGTCTGAAAAGCAAATGGAAGATGCCATTGCAAGCTACAGACAGTTGATCACAGAGAATGGTGGAGAAGTTACCCATGAAGAAAATTGGGGACTCACCAAGCTTGCCTATCCGATCCAAAAGAAGGTGACCGGATTTTATCACATTTTTGAATACAATGCACCCGGCGACTTGATTAAAAAGTTGGAAC
>JBLHHI010000162.1:0-5729 GCA_047614125.1 Bacteroidia bacterium
CACCTGGGCTTCCCGAAATCCTCCGCTGTGCTGCGTCATCGGGATAGACTTCTCGCCCAAGTGGGCAAAAAAAAACACCCCGAAAGGTGCTTTTTTTGTGGGCCCACATGGGCTCGAACCATGGACCACCTGATTATGAGTCAGGTGCTCTAACCAACTGAGCTATAGGCCCAAAAAACAGCAAATCATGGATTTGCGTAGTTTTTTGCAACCCTCGTTTGCGGTAGCGAACGGGGCCAATTCTTCAGCAAAGAAACAACTTTGCCTCAATTTTTTAAAACCTTTATTTACGAAACGCGCTCAAACTCATTGAAGAAGAACCGGCCTTCTATCTCCGCGTTTTCATCGCTGTCTGAACCGTGCACCGCATTGGCATCAATGCTTTTTGCATATTTAGCCCGGATCGTTCCCTCTGCTGCATCTGCCGGATTGGTAGCACCAATCAAGGTTCTGAAATCGGCAACGGCATTGTCTTTTTCTAAAATTGCCGCTACAATTGGGCCTGAGCTCATAAATGAAACTAGATCGTTGTAAAACGGACGCTCGCTATGCACATCATAAAACGCACCAGCGGTTTCTTTGGTTAGCTGCGTATACTTCATCCCAACCACTTTAAATCCACCCACTAAAAAATCGTTTAAAATACTTCCCATATGTCCGTTGGCAACGGCATCGGGCTTAATCATTGTAAATGTTCTGTTTGTTGACATCGCTTGTATTGTCCTTAAAATCGCGGCAAAAATAGGTTTAGTTCCTTTAATTTAACGAGTTTTGCTCAAAATTGAAGAACATTCTTTTGGAAGACTCAACTCAACACATTTTACCCCAACTGCTTTCCGGACCAAAGCAAGATATTGTTATTACAACACACCACAAACCAGATGCTGATGCATTGGGCTCATCCCTTGCATTGAAGGGCTTTTTAGACCAATTTGGTCACCAGGTTACCGTTGTATCTCCAACCGACTATCCCAATTTTTTGTTTTGGATGCCCGGTCACGAAGACGTGGTAAACTTTGAAAAGGAAGAAACCCGAGCCCAAGATCTGGCGCTAAACGCAGATGTAATTTTTTGCCTCGACTTTAACAATCTCAAACGCATTAACCGATTTGGCTATACCGTGGGTGATTCGAAGGCCAAAAAAGTGATGATCGATCACCATCAAGACCCATTTGGTTTTGATGATTACCGGTTCTGGACCATCCAAACCAGCTCTACGTGTGAATTGATTTACGACCTAATTGCCAAATACGACCACCTCGATAAAATCAATCAAGACATTGCATCTTGTATTTATGCAGGAATCATGACGGATACCGGTTCGTTCCGTTTTAGTTCCACCACCAGCCATACCCATAAAGTGGCGGCACACCTCATCGACCTAGGCGTAGATTCTGCGAAGATACATGCGTTGGTTCTAGATAATTTCTCGATGAGCCGTTACAAACTCATGGGTTATGTGCTGTACAAGAAATTGGAAATCATTCCAGAACTCAACACTGCCTTGGTATACTTAACCCAAGATGAACTTCGTAGATTTAACATCCAAACCGGCGATACCGAGGGTTTTGTTAACTTTGGCTTGGGAATAAAAGGCATCGTTTTTTCGGTTATTATCATCGACCGGCAAGAGATGGTTAAGATGTCGTTCCGATCGCAAGGAACGTTTCCATGCAACGAATTTGCCGGAAAGTATTTTAGCGGTGGAGGGCATCGAAATGCATCTGGAGGCTCATCGAGAGACACACTAGAAAACACTGTTTCGAAGTTTAGAGAAGTACTACCTTTGTATAAAGACCTTTTGTTGGATTCAGTTCCTGAAATTTAATCACTTCTATGCACACAGATAAGCTCTCTTGGTTCGCCCTGCTTTTGTTGGTTGTTTTTACATTCTCCTGTACCCCAAAAATCAAGTACGAAATTGCTCCATCTGGCTTGGAATACGCTTATATTAAAGAGGTTAGGACTGGCAAAACGGGAAATGTGCGTGACGTATATGATTTAAATATATCGGCCTACTCGCCAAACGACACTCTAATATTTTCTGAGAACTTTAAGTTTGCACGAACCAAGCCCATTAAAGAGGGCGATTTTCATGAGTCTATGGCTTTAATGCACGTTGGAGATAGCCTCAGCATTCAAATTGTCGGGAATGATTTTTTCAAAAATCATGGCTTTCCAATACCACCTATTTTTGCGGACGGCAAAGAAAAAGTGACCCTATTTATCGGTGTTTCGAGCATCGAATCTAAGTTTGAACACTTTATTCGAAAGTGCGAAGAGGAACTTGTTCCTATCAATGATTTTGTTGCAAGAAAAGGCTGGAATGTGCTGAAAGATAGTACTGGAATTTTATATGAAATTACACAGCCCAATCCAACAGGAACATCCATTGCCGCTGGAGATCATGTTCGAATCAGTTACTTGTATTACACCTTAAAAGAAGAGATCATCCAAAAAAGTAAAGAAGGAGATACTTGGCGTTTTTTAATTGGCGACCCATCCAACCGTGTAACAGGTTTAAGTAGGGTTCTTACCTTTTGCAAAGAAGGCGAAAAGGTGAGAGCAGTTCTTCCATTTTCAGAAGCCTTTGGCGAAGAGGGCTTTATGCCCATGATCGAACCGTACACTACCGTTGTGATTGAAATGCAAGTACACCAAGTTGAAAAGGCAACTCGAAGCAGTAACAAATGAGCAAGAATAAAAAGATATTAGTAACAGGAGGTGCCGGATTTATTGGTTCGCACGTTGTGCGCCGAATCGTGAACAATTACCCTGATTATGAGATTGTTAATCTCGATAAACTTACCTATGCTGGGAATTTAGAGAACCTTCGAGATATTGAGAACAAGGCCAATTATCGATTTGTAAAAGGCGACATCGTTGATGCCGGTTTCATCAATAATTTATTTGAGCAAGAGCAATTCGATGGAGTAATCCACCTAGCCGCAGAATCGCATGTGGATCGAAGCATTTCCAATCCGCTCGAATTTGTGTTTACCAATGTGGTTGGAACCGTAAACCTTTTGCATGCTTTTCGATCACATTGCAACCAAGAAACCAGCACATTTTATCATGTGAGTACCGATGAGGTATACGGCGAACTCGGAGACGATGGGAAGTTTACGGAAAGCACATCCTACAGCCCAAACTCTCCGTATTCTGCTTCCAAAGCCAGTTCCGACCACTTTGTTCGAGCTTGGCATGCCACGTACGGAACGCGTATAATAATTTCAAATTGCTCCAACAACTACGGATCGTATCACTTCCCCGAGAAACTTATTCCGCTCTTTATCAATAACATAAAGAACAAGAAAGCCTTGCCAGTTTACGGAAAAGGAGCAAACGTGCGCGATTGGCTTTTTGTGGAGGACCATGCTTCCGCCATTGACCTCATTTTTCATGAAGGGAAAATTGGCGAAACTTATAATATTGGAGGAAATAACGAGTGGAAGAACATCGACTTGGTGAAACTAATGTGCTCGTTAATGGATGACAAACTGGAACGGTCTCAGGGAGAAAGCGCAGAGTTAATCACCTACGTAACCGATCGAGCGGGTCATGATTTTCGATACGCCATCGATTCATCTAAACTTATGAATGAACTGGGATGGAAACCTTCGCTCCAATTTGAAGAAGGTTTGTCGAAAACCATCGATTGGTATTTGAGCAATCCGGAATGGTTGGAACACGTTACCAGCGGGGCATATTTGAGCTATTACAAAGAACAATACGAAGAACGATAAAACAGAAGTATGAAAGGAATTATCTTAGCCGGAGGCTCCGGAACCCGCTTACATCCGCTAACCTTAGCCATGAGCAAACAACTCATGCCGGTGTACGATAAACCCATGATTTACTACCCCTTATCTACCTTAATGATGGCGGGAATACGAGAAATTTTGATCATTTCCACACCGCACGACTTACCTCACTTTGAAAAACTACTCGGCGATGGTTCGCAAATTGGTTGCCGCTTTGAATATAAGGTGCAAGAAGTGCCCAATGGTTTGGCTCAAGCCTTTGTGTTGGGTGCCAATTTTATAGGAGATGAAAAGGTTGCCCTAATTTTAGGGGACAACATCTTTTTTGGCGCCTCTTTGGCAGAGACTCTGCAAGACAACGCCGACCCAGAAGGAGGTGTAATCTTTGCCTATCACGTGAGCGATCCAGAGCGCTACGGTGTTGTGGAATTTGACGACGATATGCGCGCAAAGAGCATCGAAGAAAAACCGGCAAATCCCAAATCGAACTATGCGGTGCCAGGTTTGTATTTTTATGATAATCAGGTAGTTGAGATTGCTAAGAACTTAAAACCCTCGCCTCGAGGTGAATATGAAATTACCGATGTTAACAAAGAATATTTGAAACGAGGAGAACTTCAAGTAGGTGTTTTAAATAGAGGAACTGCGTGGTTGGATACCGGCACCTTTAATTCGCTCATGCAAGCTAGCCAGTTTGTTCAGGTTATTGAAGAACGGCAAGGTTTAAAAATTGGTTGCATCGAAGAAGTTGCCTATAAAAAGGGCTTTATATCTAAAGAACAATTAAAAGCATTGGCCAATCCATTAACTAAAAGCGGGTATGGCAATTACCTCTTGAACATGATCAAGGCATGATTCAAAAGCAACCATCGCTTCGTTCTCT
Organism: Bacteroidia bacterium; assembly: GCA_047614125.1. Classification (GTDB taxonomy): domain Bacteria; phylum Bacteroidota; class Bacteroidia; order NS11-12g; family UBA9320; genus JBLHHI01. The sequence goes on from JBLHHI010000162.1 coordinate 4,648, forward strand.
GTTCAACCGTTTTTACAGTTCCTTAACCGGAAATCAACAGAGACAATATGCTAAGATGGTTGTTTATAGCTTGGCAAACATTCTGCTCGACCTATTTGGTTTGGCACTTCTTTTTGCCACGGCAGTTTCCGTGTTGGATGCTCAGTTTTTAACGAAACTACCCTTCCTGCAAAACTTTATTTTTGGCTTGGGATGGAATCCAAAAGCAGCCTCGTTGCTGCTCTTGGGTTTGTTGGTTGTACTGTTCATTTTTAAAAGCATGCTTGCAATATTCATAGGCAAGCGTCAACTTCAATTTTCCTTTAACATTGCATCGAACGCAGCCATCCAGCGATTTAAACAGTTTTTAAATGCCAAGATTCAGCAGCATAAGGAAGTTAAATCGGCTGAATCTATTAACCAAATTACTGCCATTACGGATCATATGGCAAGCTACCTCATCACTTCCTCTATAATTTTTTTTTCAGAAACATCCTTCTTGACACTTGCCCTGTTCATCTTAGCAATTTTCAACATCAAGCTGCTCTTATTTGCGCTCTTACTCTTTCTTCCTCCAGTCTTAATTCTGCTTTTATCACATCGACATAAAATTGTAGAATACGGCAATCGAATGAATGAACTAAGACCAAAATTGTATGAATCCGTTTCAAATGCAGTTTTTGGTTTCACTGATATAAAACTGCTTGCCAAGGAGGCAGAATTTCTACAACAGTTTTCAGAGGTTCAAGCCCAAATGATTAAGGATCGCACAAAGCTTCAGGTTCTTACTTCCATCATTCCGCCAAGAATGTTGGAGATCGCCGCCATCCTAGGTTTATTCGTGATCTCGCTCTACGCCTACCTCTTTAACGACAATCAAAACATTGCCACAATTTTAGCCCTCGTTGCTTCTATGGCTTTTCGGATACTTCCATCCGTTAATCGAATTGTGCAAGCCGTCCAATCTTTTAAAGCGTCTTCGTTTGTTTTGAATTACTTGGATTACGACAAGACGGAAGTCGATTTTGAAAAGGCCGCTCCTCTGAGCTTTGAATCGTCCATGGTAGTGAACAACTTAGGTTTTCGGCATGAACCAGAAATAC
>JBLHHI010000163.1:0-5682 GCA_047614125.1 Bacteroidia bacterium
GAACCCGTAAGGCGGCTTTTTTATTCATGCGGTGCAAGTATACGGTTAAGAAAAATTCAATGTCAATACCAAATTCAATGTCAAACTAAATTTCAATGGATTCGTAGTGCAATAAAACTGCATGGATCCATAAAGCTGGTTAAAGATGCGACCCCGTTGGGGTCGGGAAATTTTGTCAAAACCCAACCTCCATCTCGCCATGGTTGGTGGTACCATGTACCCATTTTGCATGCACAACAATTTTTTGCTGGTTCATGTTTCCCCAGCACTGAAGTACTGGGCTATTGATATGAATGTACATGCCATCTAACCACTCCGCCCTGAAGGAACGGGGTATCCATTTGCGTTGGAGGAAACCATAAATTCTAAACTTAATGAAGTTAATTAATGCTCTACTTTGTCAGGTCTATTTTGGTTTGCATCAAAATTCAACTATAAAGCATAAACCTTCCAACCTTCAACTAAATTCACCTTCAACCTTTTTAAACTTAGACTTAAACTTCCATTGTGCATAGATTCTGGAATGATATTTTGCAATTTTCTTCGAAGGATATAAAAATAATGTAGTTTAGCACCCACGTACGAAAATAGAACACGTTTTGAAGATAGGAACTTTAAAAGAAACAAAACAGGGCGAGCAACGCGTTGCTCTCAGTCCACAGGTTGTAAAACAACTCATAGCCAAAAACTTTGAGGTTTGCATTGAAACAGGCGCTGGCGAAAAATGCTCGTTTAGCGATGAGGCATACACCACTGCTGGAGCCTCCGTTTTAAGCAAGGAGGAAGTCTTAAAATCGGACATAGTTGTTAAGGTAAACCCATTTGATTTGGATGAAGTTGCAAAAATGAAAGAGGGTCAAGTGGCCATTTCTTTGCTTTTCCATCTCGTAAATACCGCGTTGATTGCTAAAATGACTGAGCAAAAAATTTCTGCCTTTAGCATGGATGCCATTCCAAGAATTAGTCGAGCACAAAGCATGGACGTGCTCAGCTCACAAAGCAACTTGGCGGGCTACAAGGCCGTGCTCATGGGTGCTTCCGAAATGACCAAAATCTTTCCAATGCTTATGACGGCTGCTGGAACCATAACTCCATCCAAGGTATTAATCTACGGCGTTGGCGTTGCTGGCTTACAGGCCATTGCAACCGCTAAGCGTTTGGGCGCTGTGGTAGAAGCCACCGATGTACGGCCCGAAACGAAAGAACAAGCAGAAAGCCTTGGTGCTAAGTTTATAATGGTTGAAGGCGAAGCCAAATCGGAAGGCGGGTACGCCAAGGAGGTATCCGACGAATACAAGCTGAAGCAAAAAGAAGCTGTTAATAAGAGTCTTTTTACCGCCGATCTGGTCATCACCACGGCCTTAATTCCCGGAAGAAAAGCACCGGTACTCATTGAGGAAGACCAAGTTAAACAAATGAAACTGGGCGCTGTGATTGTAGATATGGCTGCCGAGCAAGGTGGAAATTGCGCCTTGGCCGAAGACAATAAAATTGTGGTTAAACACGGTGTTAAAATTGTGGGCCTCACCAACTTACCCTCTATGTTAGCCACCAATGCCAGTGAGCTCTTTGCCAAAAACCTATCCACCTTTTTAAACCACTTGGTTCACGAAGGCGCATTTAAGTGGGAACTCGAAGAAGAGATTACCGATGCTACCTTGATAACACATAACGGAGAAAATAGAAAGTCTTAACACATTCATTGCCAAAAATATGGAAGAGATACTTAGTTTTATACATGAGAATATAGAGATGGTTTACATCCTGATTCTTATGATTTTTGTTGGGGTTGAAGTAATTGGTGGAGTTCCATCGGTTTTACACACGCCTTTAATGAGTGGTGCAAACGCCATTCACGGAGTTGTAATTATTGGAGCAATCTTAGTTATGTTGGATGCCGAACCAGACAACTACTTGGCTTTATCGCTGGGTTTTGTTGCCGTTGTTTTGGGTACGCTCAACGTGGTTGGCGGTTTTGTTGTTACAGATCGCATGCTCGAAATGTTTAAGAAAAAACCATCCAACAACGCTAAATAAGAATACATGAATTACTGGTTAACTATTATTTATCTGTTCGCTTCGGTAACCTTTGTTGGAGGCTTAAAATTGTTGGGGAATCCACAAAGCGCGCGAAGAGGCAATCTCTTTGCAGCAGCTGGAATGATCCTGGCAATAATTGGCACACTTTTCTTACATGGAAAAGAGGTGGCCACCATCATTTACGTACTCATCTTTTCCGCCATTGGAATTGGCACCATCATTGGTTGGCTCATGGCTAAAAAAGTGCAGATGACTAAAATGCCGGAGCTCGTTTCGATCTTTAACGGTATGGGAGGCGCTTGTGCAGCGCTCATTTCGCTCATTGAATTTCATCACAATGTTGGCAATCCAAATAAAATCGGAATTATTCTCGCCGGATTGATCATTGGCTCCGTATCCTTTTCGGGCAGTATGATTGCCTGGGCTAAGTTGAACGGAACCCTTAACAAAGCCATCCGTCTACCAAAGTACAACATGGTTAACAACCTCATAATGATTGGCTTAGTAGTCTTTGCCGTGTACATGGTTGTTACAGGCACTGGAAGCATTGGTTTGCTCTATGCACTCTTTGCCGCATCGATTATCTATGGCGTTTTATTCGTTATCCCAATAGGTGGGGCCGATATGCCAGTGGTAATTTCGTTGCTCAATTCTTTTACAGGGCTGGCCGCAGCTTTGGGTGGATTTTTATATGGAAACATGGTTATGCTTACCGGCGGAATCTTGGTTGGATCGGCTGGAACCATATTAACCTTGGCCATGTGTAAGGCCATGAACCGACCGCTTAGCAATGTTATTTTTGGCGCCTTTGGAGAAGGTGCTGTCGTTACTGGAGGGAGCTCAAATACCGATCAGGGAAGCGTTCGTGAAGTAACAGTAACCGACGTTTCGGTGATGATGAACTACGCACAGCGCGTAGTAATTGTTCCAGGATATGGATTGGCCGTTGCACAAGCACAACATGTGGTGCACGAATTGGAAGAATTGTTGGAAAGCAGAGGAGTGCAGGTTAAATATGCCATCCATCCGGTGGCTGGAAGAATGCCTGGACACATGAACGTTTTATTGGCCGAATCCAATGTTTCGTACGACAAGCTGGTTGAAATGGAAGATATAAACAGTGAATTCCCACAAACCGATGTAGTGCTTGTTTTAGGTGCCAACGACGTAGTTAATCCAGCAGCCCGCACCGATTCGAGCAGCCCCATCTTTGGCATGCCCATTTTAAATGTAGACGAATCGAAACAAGTAATTGTAAACAAACGAAGTATGAAGCCCGGTTACGCCGGCATCGAAAACGAATTGTTTTTCTACCCAAAAACAGGCATGCTCTTTGGCGACGCCAAGGATGTGGTGCAGAAGGTGGTGAATGAGTTGAAGACGATGTAGCCCATTTTTAAGGTTATTTGATTTATAGTTTTAGGTTTAATAGTTGTTTGAAGTAGCGTAAATCAATCTTATGAACCATTCTAATGTTTTGTTGGGTTTTGCAAACCATTCATCCAATTCGTAACGGCTTCCTGGCCATCAGGCACAGCAAAATTCAACATTCAAAATTTTTTCTAAGAAAACAATTTTTCTGATTAAGAATAATATTAAATTTGCAGCCCCATTGCCCGATCGTCTAATGGCAGGACAGCTGTTTTTGGTGCAGCTTGTGGAGGTTCGAATCCTTCTCGGGCAACAATTGTTGAGAAAAGTCGATGAAACGACATGTTTATGATAGCCGCATCTTCGTACCTTTGAAGCCGGTGAAAGTAGAACGATTATGCCATCATTAATTAACAAAGTCAAAATATTTAGCGGCTCAAACAGCCGCAGCCTCGCAGAGAAAATAGCGCTCTCGTACGGCATGCCCCTTGGCGACTTAACAGTTCCAAGATATAGTGATGGCGAATACCAGCCCAGCATCGACGAATCCGTTCGAGGTTGCGACGTCTTCTTCATCCAAAGTACCAACCCCCCGGCCGATAATTTATTTGAACTCTTGCTGCTCATTGATGCTGCTAAACGCGCCAGTGCCCACATGGTTACAGCCGTTATCCCATACTTCGGGTTGGCTAGGCAAGATCGAAAAGACAAACCTCGTGTGCCCATAGGGTCAAAAATGGTTGCCAACATTTTGGTTGCCGCCGGTGCCGATCGGGTAATGACGATGGACTTGCACGCTCCCCAAATTCAAGGATTTTTTGACATACCCGTCGATCACTTGGATTCATTGGTCATCTTTATTCCGTACATCCGTAGCCTTGAACTCGACAACCTCGTGTTGGCTGCACCGGATATTGGTGCCTCCAAACGTGTTCGTGAATTTGCCAAAGTGATGAGCTGCGATATGGTAATTTGCGATAAAGAGCGTAAACGTGCCAACGAAGTTGCCTCCATGGTGGTTATTGGGGATGTTAGGAATAAGAACATTGTTTTAATTGATGACATCTGCGACACGGCTAATACCTTGGCCAAAGCAGCTCAGTTGTTAATGGATGAAGGTGCCACTTCGGTTCGAGCGGTTTGTACCCACCCAGTGCTTTCTGGGAATGCATACCAAAACATCGACAACTCGCTATTAACCGAATTGTTGGTTACCGACACGATTCCATTAAAACAATCCTCAAACAAAATTAGAACCATCTCTGTTGATCGATTATTTTCCAACGCAATACGAAACGTATGCGAATATGGATCCATCAGCTCGTTGTTTAACATCGATAATGCATATCAATCCAAACTTGGTTTGAAATAGAAACAGACGAATATTATTTAGAAATACATAGAATATGAAAACAATTGCTTTAAAAGGCGAAAAAAGAGAAAACACAGGAAAGGCCGTTGCAAAACAAATTCGCGCAGCAGGTATGACTCCATGTGTATTGTACGGAAGTGGAGTAGATAATGCTCACTTTTCTGTATATGAAGCCGATTTCAAAAACCTAGTTTTCACTCCCAACACCTATTTAGTGCGGTTGGATATTGATGGACATCAGGTGATTGCGAAACTTCAAGACATTCAATTTCATCCAGTTTCAGAAGCAATCATTCACGCCGATTTTTATGCGGTAGATTTGAGTCTTCCACTTACCATTGCTATACCCACCAGTGTTGTTGGTAACGCAATTGGCGTTAGAAACGGGGGTAAACTTCGAATCAAGATGAAGAAACTTTTGGTTAGAGGTCTTGTAAACGACTTGCCTGAAACCATCGAAGTGAACGTCGATGCCTTAAAAATCGGCAAATCGATCCGAGTTCGCGACATAAGCGTAACCGGCTTCGAACTACTCGATACACCAGAAAACTCGGTTGTTTCTGTAGTGGTAACTCGTGCAGCTAAATCTGCCGAAGAAGAACTCGCTGATGAAGAAGCAGAAGCAGCTGAAGCAGCAGCAGCAGCAGACGATACTGCCGCTGAATAAACTTCAGTTAAACAGCTTTATAATTAAAAGGGATGGTCTTGTTAGATCATCCCTTTTTGTTTGTGCTAAATTCGGGATGCTGGGCTGTAAAAAGATACCAGCGCGGCACGTCCTCCCAAATCACCTCTTTCACAAAAATTTTCGTCATTCCCGCTTAAATTTCCTGCAAAAGACTCTCGCCTGCCTACGTTTACTTCGGCAGGTAAACTTGGCTCCGGTCAAGTGAGCTCTT
>JBLHHI010000164.1:0-5578 GCA_047614125.1 Bacteroidia bacterium
TCGAAGGAAGTGCACCAAAAATACATGGAAGAATACAATACAACACTCTATAAATCATACAATTCCATCATACATGGCTATATTTTGGTAACAAACGAAATGTTGGCGGATGCTTGAAAAGTAGTTGAATTATTAAATGAAAGTTACGATTATGTGATGACTTTATAACCTAAATAGCTGTTATAAATGGAAGTAAGGCCGTTCTCGAAGCAACCAGCACAATCTTTTCGAAGACCTTCTACTTCTTTCAATCGAATAATGCCCGGCGTTTGGTTTGCATGATTCACTTTTGCCGCTGCCAATAAAATAAAGAATGAAAGCAATTACCAGAAACAAATATGGAAGTTCCGATGTTTTATCGATCAAGGAAATTCCAAAGCCAATTCCAAAGACCAACGAAATCTTAGTTCGGGTGCACAGCACAACGGTTAACCGCACGGATTGTGGGATTTTAACGGGCAAGCCCTGGTTAATACGTGCATTTACAGGTCTCTTAAAACCAAGTTTTTCAATACCAGGAACGGACTTTGCCGGCCAAGTGGAAGCAATAGGGTCGGAGGTAAGCAATTTTGAAGTAGGCGACCGTGTGTGGGGCTTTAACGATGCGGGTTTGGCATCGCATGCCGAATACTTGGTCATCCAACACAACCAAGCCATTGAGAAAATTCCAGATCATTTTTCATACAACGAAGCGGTAGCATGCGCAGAAGGCGCTCATTACGCATTAAATTTTATCAATAAAGTCTCTCTTTCCAGCACAGATAAGGTTTTAGTGAACGGCGCAACGGGTGCCATTGGGTCGGCGGCATTGCAACTTTTAAAAAGCATGGGAATTTTCGTAACCGCGGTTGGCAATACTAAAAACCTGGAGCTTTTAAAAACATTGGGAGCCGACAAGGTTTACAACTATGAAACAGAGGATTTCACACAGCTCGACAAAGAGAAGTACGACTTTATTTTTGATGCCGCTGGAAGGAGTTCCTTTGGAAAATGCAGAATGCTTCTTCAACCAAAGGGCATCTACATTTCATCTGAATTAGGCCCTGGTGCCGAAAACCTTTATCTTCCGCTTATTACCAAAATAAAAGGTGGACAGCGTGTAATTTTCCCAATACCCAAAGATTGCCCTAAAAGTGTATCACATCTCACCGCATTAATGGAACGAAAAGAATTTCAAGCCGTTATTGATCGGAGATATACGCCGGAAGAAATTGCCGATGCCTATGCCTATGTTCAAAGCGGGCAAAAAACGGGGAATGTGATCATCAACTTTTGATTGTTCCCAAAGCTCCAAAAAGTAGGTTAACAGTACGCTTTATACTTATTATCAAAATGTTATGTCGAGAATAACCCAAAACCGCGACCATAAAGAAAACTAAAATTCCTTCCGAAAATGATAAAAACACTCAATTACCAAGAGCTTCAAGATCGAGTTCCAGCCGCACATCAAGTAAATGGCTTAGACCTTGTATTGGTTAAATACGATGAACACGTTACCGTTCTCTATGGTCGATGTCTGCATCGAGGAGCCCTCATGGCCGATGGGCATGTGGAAGGGCACAATCTCATTTGCGGGGTTCATGGCTGGGATTATCGGCTCGATTCTGGCGTGTCGGAATACAACAACAAAGAAGTTCTTCATAAATTTAAATCAGAAATAAAAGATGGTTTTGTTTGGGTAGATGAAGAGGAAGTCAATGCCTTCTTGGTCGAACAACCTCAACCATTTAATCGAAACGAATACCTAGGCCAATATGCCGATACCCATCCCGAAGAAACCGAGCCTTATACGGGTTACATCAAAGAATTGGCGCAAAACGGACTTAAAAACTTTGGCCACCATGGCCCAAGTGCCGCCATGGGCGTAGATCGAAATACCCTGCCAAAGTGGGAGGATATTCAGTTCTTACCGGCACAGCTTGCAAGCCGCCCCTTACTCGATGATGAAAAGGTGGAAACAACAGTAGTTATTGGTGGAAAGGCTCAGAAACCTTTGTATTTGGATCTTCCCGTCTTTGTTTCTGATATGAGCTTTGGTGCCCTATCTAAGGAAGCAAAAATTGCGCTCTCGAAAGGCGCGGAATTGGCTGGAACTGGAATTTGCAGCGGCGAAGGAGGCATGCTGCCCGAAGAACAAGCGAACAATTCGAGGTATTTTTATGAACTGGCTTCCGGCAAATTTGGCTTCTCTTGGGAGAAAGTCAAAAAAGCCCAAGCCTTTCATTTTAAAGGCGGACAAGGCGCTAAAACCGGAACAGGCGGACACCTTCCGGGCAATAAGGTATCGAAAGAAATTGCCGAAGTACGCGGTTTAAAAGAAGGAGAAAACGCCATTTCTCCTGCGGCCTTTCCAGATCTAAAAACACCCGAAGATTTTAAGGCCTTTGCCAATGAAGTACGAAGTAAAACGGGCGGAATTCCTATTGGATTTAAGATTGCGGCGAGTCACATTGAAGCCGATATTGATTTTGCGTTGGCTGTTGGAGTGGATTACATCATTTTGGATGGCCGAGGCGGAGGTACGGGTTCGGCACCCACTATTTTGCGAAACAATATAAATGTGCCCACTATTCCGGCTTTGGCACGGGCTCGTAAACACCTGGATGCTATGGGTGCTACGGACGTAACCTTGATTATAACCGGCGGTTTGCGCGTGGCCGAAGATTTCGCAAAAGCCCTGATGCTCGGAGCCGACGCTGTTGCAGTTTCAAATTCGGCCTTACAAGCCATTGGATGTTTGGGGATGCGCGCGTGCAGCTCCAACAATTGTCCAGTGGGTATTGCAACTCAAAAAGAAAGCCTTCGAAGTCGGTTAATCATCGATTCATCTGCCCAGCAATTGGGCAACTTCTTCGTAGCGAGCAACGCGCTTATTCAAGTTGTGGCTCGAGCGTGTGGACACGATCACATTTCGAAGTTTAACAAAAATGATCTATCCACCTTCAATTATGAGATGCATCAACTTACAGGGATAGAATACGCCGGAACCTATAAATAAGCCGCATTGGTTCGGTTTTTGAAATTCAAAACCAGCATTAATCCAGTAGTATTTAAGCGGATGAGTGATTAATGCTAATTCAGTTTTCAAAAGAGTACTCACATTAAATAAAAAGACATGGAAGTCATCGAAAGCGTTTTAATATGGATTGCCACCATTGTAGATTACATCGGCATTGCCATCCTCATCTTTGGATTTGCGAAGTTGCTGATCAAATATCTAAAGGTCGAATTTAAAGACGTAAAGCAAACGCCTGTTCGGGCCTTACAAATGATTCGATGCGAATTGGGCATTTACATCCTCTTGGCCCTCGATTTTCTCATTGCGTCCGATATCATCCATACGGTTACCGATCTTACCCAAGAACAGCTCATCGAACTCAGCATTATGATTGCACTTCGAACCATTATTGGCTATTTTCTTGGCAAAGAAGTAAACGAGTTGGAGGCCGATAAATAGGGGAGGAGAGCGTTAGTTGTTTGTTTAACCGCGGAGGATTCATAGCTTCAACTAAGAATTGTTAATCACAGAGAACAGATAGCCCGCTTCCTGCATCACAGTTGTTCTCACCCACAAGCTACAGATGCGTTAATCACCAAAATCATCTTACAATATTATTAATCCAGTCTAAACAAAAGGGGTGCTGGGTTTGTACTCAAGCCAGGCAAAAGAAGATCCTTCAGCTACGCATGGATGACGGTTTGGCTTGTCCTGCTATTCGCTTTATCATCTTAAAAAAATGTCTGGAAAAAATAAGTTAGCTTAACCCTACTAATCAGTATGAAGCTTTTTGCTTATTTGAATAACATATCGTAAAATTGAACAAGCATGATCACAACCGTTAAAGTCTTTGTACTCATTATTTTAAGTGCGATTGCGTTTGCCAGCGTTGCCAGGTTCAAGGGCTTCCACCAGGCACCTACGTTGGCAAGTTTGAACTCAACGGCTTTGAAGATACCCTCGTTTTTACTGGTGATACCTTAACCATAAAACAAGACTTAGGTTGGTATTATGGTATTTCTCACATACATGTTTATTTGATAGCTTCATTGGAAGGTGATTCGATCCAACTCAAGTTCATTGCGCATTTAATAGATGGCTTTTCAAATGAAGATGCGCTAAGAAGTGAACTCGATAATCGGATCATGCGCATTAACCATCTCGAAAACGACAAGCTCTTATTTTTTGATGCTCGCTCACAAATTGAAGATGTTGGAGAATTTGAGCTGCTGCACAAAGAGGATGATTAAATTGGATTAATCAATATCCAACTGAGACGTGCTAAATAAAAATGTGTACGTTGAGAAAGGTAAAATTTCAAGTGCCACCTGATTCATTTAAAACCATCCAAACCAAATCCTTGTAATGCGGACTTGACTATATTCGAGGATCAATCAACGACTATGAAAAGCATTCTCATCTCAGGCGGCACCAACTTTGTAGGCCGAAACTTGGTAGAAAAACTTCTGCAAGTTGAAGATGTAGAATTGACCTTGTTTAATCGAGGAGTTACCAATGCGCACTTATTCCCAAACGTAAAAAAAAACTGGTTTGAGATCGTAACACCCTTGATGTTGAACAAATTTTTGAAACGCGTTGGACCTATGTGATTGATCTATCGGGCTTTTATCCAAACTCGGTTGCTACCATTCTAAGAGGCCTTCACCCGTCGCTCGAACGTTACATTTATATTTCATGGTGCTCGGTATACGATATGGAGGCAGAGCAATCCATATTGAGAGGGGAGGATGCTCCAATCTTGGGATGCACCAACGCGCAACGAATCGACCAAAGCGATGCTTCGTACGGCAACCGAAAAGCAGAGTGCGAGCGAGAAATAACGCGCATTGATTTTCGATACAGGATTTTTCGTCCAGTCTTGTTGTGGAGCTCCCACGATACTTCAGATCGATTGTATTACGGCTGTATCATCTTAAAATGAACAACGAACTTCTTCTTCCGAACCGTGGAAGTAACGTGTTTTCGTTTACCTACGTCCACGATTTGGTGGATGTAATTTGTAAGAGCCTCACCGAATAGCTCGAACAAGATGCGTATACGATGACCATGCTTCCATGCCTTTCGTTGTTGAAAATTGTTGAAAGCGCAGCAAAAATATTAGAACTAAAGCCGAGTTTGTTGAACGTTGATTCTTCATTTTTGAAAAACCACAACATTAAAGAATGGATGGACTTACCACTTTGGTTGGAGAGCGACTTTTACACCGACAGCAATGCTAAAATAAAAAAACGACTTTCAATTTCAAGCTACTGCTTTTGAGCAAACTGCGGCAGCTACCATCGCCCATTTTGCCGAGCTGTCTTGGCCAAAACCTGGATATGGATTATCGGATGAAAAGGGCAAGGAGGTGATTGCAACACTGAAAAAGAGTCGGGCCTAGTTACCGCCATTGTTGATTTTTCAATTTGTTTTATAACTTTGGATTAGAAACACAATCTAACAACAAATGATAAATAATGGAAACTACTTCTTATCGCTTCTGGCTTCCGCACTTAGTTATTTGTAATTTTATAATCGTCGCTTAGGGCTGGTAAGCCCTACTCGAAGATAAACCAAGGG
>JBLHHI010000165.1:0-5558 GCA_047614125.1 Bacteroidia bacterium
AGGTGCGTTTAACAAGAAACCTAAGGATCAACCCGCTAAAGAGGTCGCAAAATGAGCAAGAAAAAATCAAAATCGAATTACATTTTTAGCAACCGACCGGTTGACAGAAATCAAAACAAGTACTGTCGTTTTAAGAAAAGCGGCATAAAGTACATCGATTACAAGGATCCGGATTTCTTGTTAAAGTTTGTAAACGAGCAAGGTAAAATTCTTCCTAGAAGACTTACTGGTACTTCGTTAAAATACCAACGAAAGGTTGCTCAAGCGATCAAACGTGCGAGACACATAGCAATTTTGCCGTTTGTTGCAGATCAATTGAAATAAGAAGCTTTAACACATATAATAGATTGAAATGAAAGTAATATTAAAAGAAGATGTGCTAAAGCTGGGGTTTAAAGATGACGTAGTGGTTGTAAAAAACGGCTATGGTAGAAACTACCTTATTCCTCAAGGAATGGCGGTAATTGCTACTCCATCTGGCTTAAAAGTTTTAGCTGAGAACATAAAACAAACCCAGGGCAAAAAAGCTCAGGTTTTAGCAGATGCAGAAGCAATTGCTAAAAAGTTGGAAGGAACTTCCATCAATATTGGAACTAAAGCTGGTTCAAACGGCAAGATTTTCGGATCGGTTACTACCATTCAGATTGCGCAAGCGTTGAAAGACATGGGACACGACATCGATCGCAAGAAAATTTCGTTAGGCTCTGATATTAAAGAGCTTGGAACCTATACCGCCTCCATCATTATTCATCGAAATGTTTCGGTTGATATTGAATTGAACGTTATAAACGAATAAGCGGCGCGAATCTTCGTTTCGTAAAAATGCCCAACCGAATCGGTTGGGCATTTTTGTTTATAAACCCAAAGCATCAAGCCAATCAACCGCTGTTTATTTCTTGAATGCTCATTGGTTATGAGGCATTTCGCCTCTTATGTTGCAAAGGAAGTACCGCAGCCACACGTTTCTTTGGCGTTGGGGTTTTTAAACTCAAAGCCTCTCGAATTTAAGCCATGCTCGTAATCGACTACCATGCCAATTACATACATGCTATGCGCCTTTTCCATAATTACGTCGATGCCCGAAATGGTATAATGATCGTCTTTATCGGTGGCTTGATCGTAGGCAAGTAAATAGGTTAATCCAGAACATCCACCGCCCTTAACACCAATACGCAAATACGGTAGTACTTCGATGTTCTCGGTTCGGATCTCCTTTAATTTTTGCAAGGCTCCTTCTGTAAATTCGACAGGTGCTTTTTTTTCGTCAACTGAAATCATAGGCTATATTTTTTAGAACAATTAACTCAATTTTACCTCGTGGGCAATGCAAAGATACAGATTACGTTATTGAGTACCAATGCTCTTACAAGTTAACAAAACAAATGAAAAATTGTTGCTCAAGTTTTCGTTAAACTGGTGCTCGTCCAATCCTTATTAATGTAATTTTACACCCAAATAAAGTTTTATCTATGGTTCTGCTAAAAATTGAAGTGATGGACGTGGTTCTGCAAATCATCCAATTTGTTATTCCATCCTTGGTGGTGTTTTTTGTTACGTATTTAAGCATTCAGAAGTATTTTGACGAAGACTATAAAAGGCGTCAGCTCGAATACAAATCTAAGACCGGAGAAGTACTCAACCCATTGCGTCTGCAATCGTACGAACGGTTGACCATATTTTTGGATCGAATGAAACCAGACAACTTGATTCTAAGAACGGCCGATAACCGAAGAAGCGCTACGGAATATAAGCATGAGCTGGTATCTACCGTTACCGAAGAATTTGCACACAATGTTTCGCAGCAACTCTATGTTAGTGATCAAGCTTGGTTGCTCATCCAAACCATAAAAAACGATATGTTACAACTCATAGAAACAAGCTACGAGCAAATGCCAGAACAGGCTCGTGCCACCGATTTGGGTAAGGCAATTTTTCAAAGCCTCATGAATAAAAATGAAGACCGCGTACAGGTGGCTATTAATTTCTTAAAAAAAGAGATTAATTTGGTATTCTAAACACTGATGAACAGCAAATCGCACAGAGAACGATCGAACAAAATTACAGCGAGTATTTATGCCATTTTATTAGCAATGGGTCTGGGTGGATGCAAACCTCCCTTAACCAGCCTTCAACATGCACAGCTCCAACTCTTCGATTCGAGCACTCAATTATCAAACACAGGAATTGATGCTCTCATTGCTCCTTATAAGCTCCAAATAGATGCAGACATGAGCGCAGTGGTTGGCTATACCAAACAAGCCATTCACAAAAAAGATACCAATGGAGACTTGGGCAATATGGTTGCCGATCTCTTATTGCAATACGTCCACTTTAAAAAAAACATCCCAATCGATTTATGCGTATTAAACAACGGCGGCTTGCGGGCCCCCCTTCCATCCGGACCAGTAACTTTGGGGAAGATTTACGAGCTGATGCCGTTCGACAATGGTTTGGTGGTGGTTACGCTCAATAAAGAACAATTGCTAAAAATGATTGCCGTGGTGGGAAGACGTGGAGAACCCATCGCGGGCCATGGAAGTATTCAGCTCATACAAACTCAAGATGGAGCATCGTACGGCATTATTGCAAATGATAATAAAGTTGATTTTCTACGCAGTAAAACGAGCTTCCGAATATTAACCTCCGATTACTTAGCCAACGGCGGTGATGACTTCGTGGTCTTTCAAGAATCGTCTTTCATTGAAGATATCAATATTCTGGTTCGGGATGGAATCAAAGAAAGTTTTATGGCCTTCACCTCCGAATTACTTCCAATCTCGGCCCCGAAAGACCTACGCATTGTTAAATTAGCCTCCGAATGAAATCGAAGAAACCACCTTCTAGCATTGCCACTACTGTACATTCTCGACGAGCATTTGTATCGGTGCTTGGAAAAGCTGCAGCTGGTTTGGCGCTGGCTTCCGGTCCTTTCATTAGCGTTGGAAGAAACCGCTCTTCTCTTTCCATCTTGTACACCAACGATTGGCACAGCCGAATTGAACCCTTTCCGATGGATGGGGGGAAATACCAAGGTTTGGGCGGCGCATCGAAACGGGCCGCGTTAATTGCCAAAATCCGAACGGAACAAAAACACGTACTTCTGCTCGATTCGGGCGACGTATTTCAAGGCACGCCCTATTTTAACGTGTTTGGCGGCGAGCTTGAATTCAAATTGATGAGTGAAATGGGCTACGACGCCATTACCCTTGGCAACCACGATTTTGATGCCGGTTTGGATGGATTGGCCAAGCAATTGCCCCATGCAAGATTTAGTATTTTATCGAGCAATTACAATTTCAGCCAAACCATTTTAAAAAACAAATGCCAACCCAGTCAAGTTTTCAATAAAGGTTCAACACGAATTGGTGTTATTGGCTGTGGAATAGAATTGAAGAACTTGGTACCCGATCATTTATTTGGCAATACGATCTATACCGACCCCATTTCAGCAGTAAATGAACAGGCCAAAATTTTAAAAAAGAAAGAAGGCTGCGATTTGGTCATTGTTTTATCGCATTTAGGGTATGAATATCAAAGTGATAAGGTTTCTGATATTATTTTAGCCAAGAATTCTTCTAACATTGACTTAATATTGGGCGGACATACACATACATTTTTAAATACGCCCACAAACGTTATCAACAATGAAGGTGGAGTTGTTAACATTTCTCAAACCGGATGGGCGGGTATAAATCTTGGGAAAATTGATTTTGAAGCAGATAGCTATTTTGAACAAAAATTATCAAATTCCACTCTGTTAAATATTTGTTAAAGACAATAGCATGACTATTTTTTTTCTAAGTTTTTTTTAAACAATTTTACCTCCGATTTGAGAGACTGTCTCAAATAGTTGCCGCTAAAATTGTTAAATAGTTAAAAACTAGAACGTTACATGATTGTAGAACAGGAAAAGGTTTGGAAGAATTGTTTGTCTCTCATTAAAGACAACGTAAACCCTCAAAGTTACAAGACTTGGTTCGAGCCAATTAAGCCTGTAAAGATTGAGGATAAGGTACTTACAATTCAAGTTCCAAGTCAATTTTTTTATGAATGGTTGGAAGAGCACTATGTTACCTTGTTAAAGAAGGCATTGGAGCGTGAGTTGGGTCCGGGTTCTAAATTAGAATACAACATAATTGTGGATAACAGCACTACTCGAAATGCAAATCCATATACCATTAATATGCCTACTCGAGGAAATGGATACAACAATAAGAATGAGGTTGGTATGCCTTTAAATGTAAATGCCAACATTCATAATCCATTCATTATTCCGGGCTTAAAAAAGCTCAACATCGATAGCCAGCTCAACAAAAATTACACCTTCGACAATTTTATTGAAGGAGATTGCAATCGGTTGGCTCGCTCTGCCGGGTTTGCGGTAGCTAATAAACCGGGTGGAACGGCCTTTAACCCTTTAATGGTTTTCAGTGCTGTTGGATTGGGTAAAACCCACTTGGTACACGCCATAGGAAATCGAATTAAAGAAGTATCGCCAAATAAGTCGGTGCTCTTCGTTTCTTCCGAAAAATTTGTGAATCAGTACGTCGATTCATGTAAAAATGGAAACAACAACGATTTCTTAAACTTCTACCTCTTGTTGGATGTATTAATTGTTGACGACGTTCAATTCTTTGCAAAAAAAGAGAAGACCCAAGAAATCTTCTTTCAAATATTTAATCACCTCCACCAAAATGGAAAACAAATCATCTTAACTTCAGATCGTGCCCCGCGTGATTTGAAAGATGTGGATGAACGTTTGTTGTCTCGATTTAAATGGGGCTTGTCGGCAGATTTGCAAGTACCCGATTTAGAGACCCGAATTTCCATCCTAGAGCATAAGATGTACGAAGACGGCATTCAATTAAACGGTGAAGTGGTAGAATACGTGGCTCACAACATCGACTCGAACGTTCGAGAGCTGGAAGGTGCCCTAATATCCTTATTGGCCCAAGCGTCGCTTAATCGAAAGGAAATCGATTTAGATCTTGCCAAAAAAATGGTGAAGAACTTCGTTAAAAATGCTTCGCGCGAAATATCGATCGAATACATTCAAAAACTGGTTTCCGATTTCTATTCGCTTTCCATTGATCAATTAAAATCTAAAACCAGAAAGCGCGAAATTGTACAAGCGCGACAGATATCGATGTATTTTGCTAAACAACTTACCAAGGCTCCTTTAAAGAAGATTGGTATGCACTTTGGTGGAAGAGATCACTCAACGGTAATTCACGCCTGCCAAACGGTAAGCGATTTGATGGATACCGATCGTAAGTTTAAAAGCGACGTTGAGGAAATTTCGAAACGAATTAAAATCAATACCTTTTAGGTATACCCCACAACAACGTTAAATGGCATGATGAATGCCCAAGACCCTGCCATGATGAAGATCAAGGCAGGGTTTTGTTTTATATGGCTGGTTCACCGTATGTATTTGGTCAGGCCTAAACTTGTTTGATCACTTCGTCACTCAGCTGGAGCCGAGCGAGTGCGAAGAGGGTATTGGGATCAAATTAATGTAACAGAACTGTGTAAATCCTTAAGCATACCGCGGTTCA
>JBLHHI010000166.1:0-5511 GCA_047614125.1 Bacteroidia bacterium
CCAAGTAGTAAGGCGAAAACAGGAAGGTTTATGTTTATAAACCGACTGATTTCAACGAAGCTAATAGGGTTTTATATACAAAAGTCCGCTTTACACTTGTGAAAAGCGATTTTCATCGTAAAAATTAATCGAAAGGGCCCGCCCTGTCTTCACAATTTTCACTCGAAACTCACTGTCCACAAGCGTTCTGAATTCAAAATATGAATCGAACTCAGGTTAGATGGAACCAAGGTGCGAATGTCGTATACCTTGCCAATAAAATTTCAGCGATAAAACTTCAACAATTGGCTCAAAGTGATCTCAAGTATAATTCTTCTACCTTAGTACGCGCCCATGGAGTTTTGCGTAAAAAGGTTAAGCTCGATTTTATCGACGGATTATCGGTGAAGCACCGAATTGGAATCTCTTCCCCCAATCGTTCAAATCCATAAATTCCAACCAAATATTCTACAACATCAGCCAGTTTGATGCCGTGCAAGGGGTTGTTGGGTTGAGATGGATTCGATTCTTCACTGTTCACACTGCAAAGGTGCAACTTTTTATAGAATTCAATCTGCCTGGGTAACTCGCTCACCATTTATAAAATACATCTTCATATCTCCTTTTCCTTTAACGTGCATTGTCTCTCGCGGGGTAAATTCGAAGCTGTTTTTTAAAAGGGTGTGGGTAGATTCTGAACAATTGATTTTCATGGGTTCTGAATTGGTTTCCATCCTGGAAGCGGTGTTCACAGTGTCGCCAAAAATGTCGTACAAGTATTTCCGTACTCCAACCACGCCGCCGGTAACTTTGCCCGAATTAATACCCATGCGTACCCGCCACTTGATGTTGTGGGTTGCCGGCCGTTCCTCAAGATATTCTTGGATGTCGAGGGCGGCTCGTGCAATGTTACGGGCGTGGTGTGGGTTTTCTTCTGGCAAACCGCAAACGGCCATGTATCCATCGCCAAAGGTCTTAATCCGCTCGCAGTCGTGCTTAATCATTATATCATCAAAGGCGGTAAACAAATGGTTTAGTTCACTAATGGTAAGATGAAGATCGAGCTTTGCAGAGATGTCTGTAAAGGAGCATATATCCGAAAAGAAAACTGTAACATTTTCAAAACTTTCGGGTTCCGTTTTTCCATATTTTTTTAATTCATCAACAACCTTTGCCGGTAAGGTGTTCAACAACAGCGCTTCTGATTTCTCTTTTTCCTTTACCACCTCGTTGGTACGAATCACTACTGTTTCTTCCAAAATGCGCTTTTCTCGAACGTGATTTCGTTCTCGAATTTTAATGTATAGCCAAATGCTAGCGATTGTTGCCAAAGCAAGCAAGGAGTAAAACCACCAAGTTGCCCAAAATGGCGGAGTTATAGTGAAACTATAGGTTACCGGTTTTTCATTCCAAATGCCCTCATTATTACGAGCCTTAACCATAAAGGTATACGAGCCATGTCGCAAAGGTGAGTAGGTTACTGTATGAATGTTTTCCTCTGCTGATATCCAATTTTTGTCAGCGCCTACCAATTTATATTGGTAGATTACTGCTTGAGCATCGCTCAAACAAATGCTGCCAAAATCGAAGGTAACGGATCGATCGTTGTATTGCAGCCTAAGATTTTCCTCCATGGCCCGATCTTTTAAGTTAACCCGAAAGCGATTAATGAAGATGAAGGGTTCTCTGGTATTATGATGGTCAAAGTCTTTAGAATATTTAAACGCACCGTTTATAGTTCCAAACCACATATCGCCAGCTTCGTCTCGGTATGCCGCGCGCCCTTTTACTTCCAATCCAGTAAAACCTGACTTTTCTTTATAGGCATGAAAGATTTTAGTGGTCGAATTAAATTGATTTAATCCAGCACTCGTACCAATAAAAACATTGTTCTCAACATCAACACTCAGAGTTAAAATATTATTGGATAAAAGCCCATCGCTGGTTTTATACTGTTTAATAATTTTCCCATCTTTCAAAATTAAAATACCCCGAGCCTCCGTTCCAACCCAAAGCTGGCCATCCAAATCTTGAACCATACATTTTGCTGTGAAACGCTCGTCAAGATCAACAGCAGTAACTTTTCCTTTAATTATTTTGGATAAACCATTTCGTGCACATCCCACCCATAATACATTGTTATTATCGCAATAAATGGATGATATTTCGTTTCCGGTCAAACCATCTCCTGTTGAGTAGGATGTTATTTTCTTAGTACGGAATTGATATCGAACCAACCATTCGGTGGTTCCAAACCATAAGTTATTGTTTTGATCAACTTCTAAGGCGGTTACGGCAGTATTCGATCTCGGAAAACTGTTGTTGATGTCGCTGGGATATTCAAATTCACTTTGGCTCACGTTGTAAAGCTGAATTCCAGCATCGTTCGTACCAATCCAAATGTTACCGGATTTGTCTTTGACCAAAAAACGAATTTGCGTACTGATTAAGCGACTGTTCTCTTTAGAAAATGATTGATAATCTTTGGTTTTAGTAGAGTATAAGGTAATCCCCTCGTTGGTACCAAACCAAATTCGATCAAAGTTGTCTTTTGTTATAGCCCATACCTGATTGTTAATCAGGCCATTTGCTGTTGTATGAGCGATAAATCGTTTGCCCTTATAGAGCATTAAGCCGTGTTCGTTTGTTCCAACTAAAATATTCCCCTCCAAATCGGGGGTAATAGCTCGAATCATGTTGTCGTACAAACCATTCTTGTTGTTAAAATTATCTACAATCTTTCCGTTGTTGATTACGCTGATTCCACCACCCCAGGTTCCAACCCAAATGTTTCCTTTGTGGTCTTCTGATATAACGCTGATGAAGTTAAAGGCCAAGCCATCCTTCACTACATCATAAATTTTTATCAATCCTTGTTCATCGTTGCATTGGTAGATCCCTCCTTCATGCGTACCCAACCACAAGTTGGATTTCGAATCTTCGAACACGCATATTATTTGAAAATAGGTAGGAACATTTTTGAGTTTTAAAAAATCAAATCGTTGGGTACTGCGGTTAAAGATCTTTAAGCCCAAATCAGTCACAAACAATAAATCGTTGTTTTTTCGTTTGTATACCGCATAAACATAGGCACTTAAAGATTCCTTTCCGGTAAATGGCTCCGGCTTCAAAGTCGCAACTTCGGTAGCCCAAGGATTCGAAATGGTTAAAACACCATCACCAACCGATGAGATCCATAAAACGCCTTTTTCATCTTCGATAATTCCAGTAACATCGTGTTTTATCTTTGGCATTTTTATTTCTTCGAATACCGAACCATTGAATCGCGTTAGTCCGCCTCCAATATGTCCCAACCAGAGCATTCCTTTAGAATCAATGAAAATTGTTTTAACGCCATTTTCGGCCAACCCATTTTCGATGGTGAAATTTTCAAAAACGTGTCCATCAAACTTAGATAAGCCTATCGTAGTTCCTACCCAAACAAAGCCGTTTGAGTCTTGAACGCATGCATAAACTTTCGATTGGGATAAGCCATCGCGTACGTCGTATTTTTCGAAGAAATAGGTTTGAGCCTGGATATTTAGACTGCCAAACAGCAAAAATAGAATCCAAATATATCCAACGAGTGAAGTGGTAAAACGCTCTGTATTCATATGGATTTTTCGATATGAGTTTTGTTGAATCTGCTAAATTTAGAAAGGTGACTAATGAGATTTTTTTATAAAGAAAAACGTACCATCTTCATCTTCAAGGCCTTGAATCTTGCCAAACTTCGGACTCTGCTTGGAACCTTGTCCAACTGAATTGGATACGTTGGTCACAATTTTGTCGATTGGAATGCACGAATTCGTATTGTAGTCCAATGATTTGGCAAAGGTTTTCGTGAACGGAGAGTTATCAGCTGCCAGCTCGTAACCAGCAGAAGAAAATACTTGCGAAGATTTAAAAGTCTTTGGAATTGAATCGCCACATTCGCGATCTCCCGATCCGCGCATCGCGGCGTAAAAAGAAGGACCTGATTCACATGCATCCGTAACAACCAAAACGTGTGTTACAAAGTTGGTGTAGGATTGCATAAAGGCTTTTAAAGAATTGATGTTGAAATAGGTAAATTCTTCATCTCTTTTTGCATCTACAGGTATCCAATACCCGGTTTCATTAATAAATTTACCATGTCCGGCATACCACACCATGAGGGAGTTTACTTTTTGGTTTTTCACATAATCTCGCAGCTCTAATGCAAAGAATTTTTCCATTTGTGTTTTGGTCATATTCTTCTTTTCGATCACATTGTGTATGTCGTACTTAGAAAGAGAAGCCTTCATGGTTGCAATGTCTTTCGATGGGCCATCTAAACTTGTAAATGATTGGTAATCAGAGTTGTCAATAAAAATCACCCAAGTTTTGCCCATGGGATTACCAGCCAAGATTTGCGCCGATTCCCGATTTAACTTATAGGTAGTTTCCGCTTTATTTCCATAAATATCCAACGCCTGTATAATGATGCTTTCCTTGCCCTCAATGTTTACCGTAGAAGAGAAGTGTGGATTTTTTGTGTCCTTTAAAAACTTTGCTTCAATTCCGTTGATGGTAATCATCTTTATTAAGCTTTGATCGGCAATCTTACCTTCGATGTAAAAGGTAGGATCGATGGATTCAAGAAATATTTCGCGGTAATCGGAAGTATACGGAGTTAAAACGTCGATTACAGGCGGGTCAATTTCGGTTCGAACAATTTTATACGATTTGTTCGAAATGTTGTAATAAATGTCGGTAGCAGTTAACGAAATATATTCGTCGTTTGCAATGGAAACTTCTTTCGTAAAAAACACTTCGTTCGAAGGTTTATCAAATGCATAAGAATCACCTTTTATTTTTAAATTATCGATGGTACTGGCATCGCGAATGATGCCATCAATCAAGAGTGTACTTGCGTTGAGTGCCACCTCAATATTACCGTCGGCATTGAGTTTAGGTGCTACCAGCGTAATAAAGGGCTTGTCGGTTTCTGCGTTGAGGTTGTAAATTTTCTCCTTGGCAATTCGAACATTTTTAGCTTCAGTTGGATTGTGTTCTGTTAATCTTAAAAAACGAGCGTAGTCGGCGCTGGCTTCATTCATATTTTTCAACTCTTCATAGATGCCTGCTCTTCTAAAGTATGCCATGTAATTAGAATCGTTTAATGCAACGGCCTTAGAGTAATCATCGATGGAATTGTTGGGTTTCTTTATTTCGTAGTTGTATCTGGCCCGAATCATGTACAACGAGTCCGATTTTGAATCGAGATTGATTGCCCTCGAAACATCCGAAATAGCATTTAATAGGTCGCTCTTAAGATAATAAATTCCGCCGCGAACTATGTAAGCTTCACCATAATCGGGATACATATCGAGAACCATGTTGCTATAACTTAAGGCAGCGTCGTTTTGGTTTTGACGAGAAAGCACTTGAGCTAATCCAACATATGGATATTTGTAGGAGCCATCCATTCGGATGGATTTTCTAAAATCGGCCTCAGCCATCACGTCGTTTTTCAAGTAAACTGAAATGATACCATGCTTGAAGTAGTTT
>JBLHHI010000167.1:0-5018 GCA_047614125.1 Bacteroidia bacterium
AACCAAGCTGTCATTCACCAACCAGCACAGTTTGAGCATTAACCAGAATACCCGTACCCTTCAAATTGTGGGTTTCGATGCCATCTTACAACCGGGATATCAGTTTAACCGAAGCTTAAATCTTGATAATGCAACTACTTATACCCACCAAGCCAACTTAACAGCGCTGAATTTAAAGCACACGCTGAATAAGAAAACGGTACTATACATCACACTCGGCAGGCTCTTTACCAATATGCGCGCAGATGCCAACGGAAGGCCATTTAGAACAGAAACGGTGGATCAGTTGTATGATGAATATTCGATTGTTACCGAACCTGTTGAAGTTTTTAATCCAGGATCTCAAGTTCAATATGTTTTACCAGGGCCGGGTTTGATTAACAATGGTGGTATTTCTGGAACATGGCACGATCACTTTGCCCGCGAGTATACCATTAAGGCCAGCATTAAATACTATCCAAAAAGCGAACGAAACCAGTTTACCTTTGGCTTTGAACACAAGTTTAACGAGTACCAATGGGTAGATGTTTATAAACCGTGGGTTGGCGCACCTATTCGAATCAACGATTCCATCACAACGCCTTCGATCTCAATTGGTTCGAGCAATGACATTTGGTCGGTTAAACCCAATAACGGCGGTTTGTATATAACCGATAAGATTACCTATAAAGGCATTATAGCAAACCTAGGGCTTCGTTTAAATTATTGGGCCCCTGGCAAGTTTGCCGATGACGCAGTGAATGATCCAAACGCTCCGGTTATTGATCAAATACGGTCGGATTATATTAAGAATACGGTCGGCCTTTTTGGATTGCGATACAAGGTTCGATTGCTTCCAAAAGTGAATGTGAGCTTTCCGGTTACGAGCAATAACTCATTGTATTTCAATTATTCACATTCCATGCGTTTGCCACACCCAAGATTTGTGTACGCTGGTTTGGATGCAAAATATCAAGATCGCAGCTTTCTTTCCAACATCGGTAATCCCGATTTAAATCCGGAGGTTAACGTATCGTATGAAGTGGGCTATAAAACGCAGATTAATAAAGACTTTGCAGTTACGCTTTCGGCGTATAACAACAACCGATTCGATTACATTGTGAGCAGATCGGTGCTGGTTGAAGATCAAACTGGAAGAGCGGTAACTAAGGTGATGTACATCAACCAGGATTACGCACGTATTGTAGGAACAGAGTTGTCGATCAACTATCGAATTGCCGAGTATTTCCGATTGTTTTGGAATGCGAGCTATCAAGTGGCGCGGGGCAAATCCAATTCAGCTCGAGAATCAAATTTGCAAATCGAACAAACGGGAGAAGTACCGTTGAGTTCAGAACAATACTTAGCTTGGGATCGTCCGTGGAATTCTACCATTGGATTGGCGTTGAGCTACGATACCGCCATTCATTTTTTGCCAAATTGGTTAAAAGCGTCGCAAGCCTTTATTTCCGTTACCTACCAAAGTGGCTATCGGTATACTCCGCAAGAGTTGGAGGGATACAATGATCTAGGCAGACCTTTGTATGCGCCCATACAGGAACAGTATCTGCTCAAACGCGCAGTGCCTTGGTTAAATGCTGATTTGAAGCTGAACAAGACCTTCCGATGGAATCCTGAAAAGAGCAAAAAAAATGGGATAACCTTGAGTTTCGAAATTCGAAACATGTTAAATAATAAGAATTCGCAAATCATCAATCCGGTAACCGGACGAGCTTACGAGCCTGGTGATGACGTTCCTACCGATTGGCGTGATCCGCGCTATTTGGGTCCAGAAGAACGCGGAACTCCTTCCGATAATCCAGCACGGTATTTGGCTCCACGGCAAATCTTGATCGGGGTTCGATTTAAGTTTTAATTTCATTTTTGCCTAAATCCGCAGTCGCTTGGCTCAAGACGATGCTGTCTTGACAGGTCCGCCGAGTGACAACAACCCCAATCCCCTACAAAAGGTGTTCTTACCTTTTTCGAGTACGGAAGTTGATCGGGGTAATTGCTATTTTTAGGATGGCTGGTACTCTTTAATCCAAACTTTTGGCTTCGTGCTAGTTGTCGGTGTGAACACCAACAAGAGGGGATAGCGTAAATGTCAAATCTTATTGCATTACTTTTTTTTGATGAAGCCCTCAATCCCCTACAAAAGGTGTTCACACCTTTTACGAGTACGGAAGTTGATCGGGTAAGTGAGTTTTTAGGATTGTGATAGCCTTTGTTAACCGCCAACCTTTTTGGCTTTGCACTAGTTGTCGGTGTGAACACCAACAAGAGGGGATAGAGGGTCTTTTTGGCTTTGTGCTAGTTGTTGGTGTGAACACCAACAAAAGGAGACTGGGGTATCCCATACAAAAGGTGTTCTCACCTTTTTCGAGTACGGAAGCTTCGCGGGTATACGATGTTGAGAAAATATTTAATTCAAATTTATCAAGATGATGTAACTTTAGCCCTCTATAAAAAAAACAAACAATATGAAAAACAAGATTAAATCCATCCTAATTGTTATGCTTTTGAGCCTATTCATGCCGGCCTTTGCACAGCAATATGCTTTTAGCGTGAGCACTGGAACGTACGCCAATCTCACCAATGCAACGTCTCTAAATGCCGACTCTACTTGGGATGATCCCTTGTACGCCGTACCCATTGGCTTCCCTTTCAAACTCTTTTACCACACCATAACTACCTTGCATTTTGATCCATATGGCTATGGAGCAGAAATGAGCACGAGCGATGGTGAAGTTGGCGTTCAATCCATACTTATTGTGTATGGAACTGATCTCTTAGACAGAGGTTATGACATCAATTTGGATGAAAGCGAACAAGGCAAATCAAAGTCTCCTATTTCGTATGTAGTTGAGGGAAGCTCAGGATCAAGAATATTTAAACTGGAATGGCAGAGTGCAGGTTTTTATGGTGAAGCAGACGAAAACGGAACTCAAAACGATTTTGCTAATTTTCAACTTTGGTTTTACGAAGGATCCAACAACATCGAAATCCATTTTGGAAGTTCTAAAATAACGGACCCCTTCAATACTTTTTATAACGGAGAAGGTCCGCACGTTGCTCTGTATCCAGAGTACAACTATGATTTGGAAGAAATCAACAAGGATGGTATCGTTTTGCGCGGAAATTCAAGTGATCCGACCGTGATATACTCAAAAGAACCTTATGTAGATTATCTATCTTCAACTCCTCCAGATGGTACCATTTATACGTTTACAAGAGCGAGTGTTGGGGTGGAAGAAACGAACAATCGGATGTTTGATTTGACCCTTTATCCTAACCCTTCGAAACACAGTCTTAACGTGGAAACTACTTTGCAATCAACAGATATTCAGCAAGTTGTTATTCAAGATGTAAATGGCCTTGTGATTTATGATAACGTTCAACTTGAACGCAAAATCAACGTTGAATCCTTTGCTTCCGGAATGTACTTTTTGCAAGTAACGGCAAACAACGGAAGTGTGGTTACGAAGAAGTTTGTGAAACATTAAATGTATCCATTCATTGGTCATCAAATCTTAATCACGTATCTGCAGGAGGGAGAATGAATTGACCGTATAAAATGGAATTTGCATCCAACAACCTAAACACGAAAGACTACTTACTACTGTATCCCAACAATCGTTGACAAAGGCAAGAAAAAAGAAAAGGAAAAAAAGAGCTGGATTTAGCTTAATGCCGGCTGTTTATGTCTTGTGCATTATTGGGCTCGTAATGACGATTTACATTGGCTATAGAGCTTTTATTAGCGACCACAACTTATTCTCTATAAGTATGTTAGCCTTGATTGGCGGGCTGTTATTTGAAAGTTTAAGAATATCCAGAAATTGGAAGGATGTTGGTATCGCATTTACGGCTGCATACGTAATGAGCTTAATGGCTTTTATTCCTGAAGGACGAGGGCATATTTACAATTTTGAAGAAAATATTGAATCCTGGCCGTATTGGTTTTTAATCACATTTACGTTATTTATGGCCATTTGGCAAGAACAAAAAGTTACCGCCAAATTAACAGAAGGAATTACACTTTTGCTTTCGTTGTCGATTCTTTATTGGATCTTAGATTATGGTTACGATAATGTAAGTAACCGTTTTGCTCATGCATTATTGATTCTGGCTCTTGCACTTGCCATTTTTTCTATTGTCCATGCGCTTACCTATCTAAAGCTTTCCAATGCAGCACGGCTAACACTTAGTATATGGAGTTCCCTTATTATGATGGTGTTGGCGGTTGATAATATTTATCGTGTTTTCCAAAACGAAATTGAAGAAGGTGGTTCACAGGGTTTATATCTGGGACTTCAGTATTTTCTTGTTGGAGTGTCTGCCATTTATGTGATGCAGAACTACATTCTTCTGGCTAGTTTATTGCCGCAAAATGGGGAGCACTATCGAGCAAGTTTGAAAGAAGGTTCAAAAAAACACCTCGTTCGTTATGCCGAGATGCAAGTGCATAGAAGTCACACGCTTTTGTGCCTGGCATATGCTTTGGTTTTATATGGTATTAATTACTTCTACAAACTCCTGCCTCGCCACACCATGATTTGGCTTGTAATCTTGAGCTTTCCGTTGATTTTAAAACTTTATGGATTGCTTCATCAAAAGTCTACATCCTTCAATAAAGAGTAAAAAATGTTGGAAACCCTTATCCAAAATATGTGCAAGCCAAAATGCAAGTACTTAATAATGAAGGATGTACTGATGCCTAACAAAATAACCTCAATTTCCCATGCCATCAGAAACATGGGAAATCGAGGCTGTTAATTTCAATAAACCACAACCTTGCTCGAATAATAGGTGTCACCAGATTGAATGCTAATAATCTGAGTTCGATTCATATTTTGAATTCAGAACGCTTGTGAACAGTGAGTTTCGAGTAAAAATTGCGAAGACAGGACGGGCCCTTTCGAGTAATTTTTACGATGAAAATCGCTTTTCACAAGTGTAAAGCGGACTTTTGTATATAAAACCCTATTAGCTTCGTTGAAATCAGTCGGTTTATAAACATAAACCTTCCTGTTTTC
>JBLHHI010000168.1:0-4969 GCA_047614125.1 Bacteroidia bacterium
TAAAACGGGTCAAGAGCAATTTGATGGCGGCATCGACACTGTGCTGAACGTACCCAATGCCATTCGCTTTCTAGCTGTTGAAGCGCTCATTGGTCATTGGGATGGATATGCGTACAATCAAAATAATTTTTACATCTACGAAAATCCCGCAACCCGTATAATTGAATTTATACCGTACGACTTAGACAATACTTTTGGTATAGATTGGGTTGGAAGAGACTGGGGAACTCGAGACTTAATGGACTGGGCAGCTCAGCGCGATGGAAGACCATTGCATGAGAAGCTTTTGCAAAACCCAGAATACAAACAACTGTATGTCAACACAATACACCAATTAATCGAAGGTGATTTTTCGGTCGACAGCATTTTTCCTTGGTTCGATTTTTATAAAAGTTTGTTGACTGATGCCATTCAAGCCGCCACGTTTTATAACAAGACCTTTGGATTTACACATGAAGACTTTTTAGATGGTCACGATAAAAAAGTGGCGGATCACGCTCCTTGCGGATTAAAACCATATGTGAGTACTCGCATTGAAGAAGCACTTAGGCAGTTGCCTGCTTCTACGGTTTCTGTTAAGGCATTTCCGCTCCAAGTAGTTAACATCTATCCAAACCCATCCGACGGAAGTTTTACAATTGAAATCGGTGATGACACACGTGAGCAATCGGAAGTAATAATGTATAATTTATTTGGACAAGTTGTTCATTCACAAAAGATTACATCAAAATATACAGAAGTTTCTGGTATCACATCCGGCCAATACTTTGTTTGGATTAAATCTGCGGAAGGGATTGTGGTGCATAAGATTTTAGTTCGGTAATCTCCGCCCCCAGTCGTTTGGCCATAGAAGCGGTGGTGCACGAGGGCATGGATGCAGCCCAAGCCAATTATTAATGTGCAGTAATTAATTTAGAATTAAATCCTATTCTGCGCATGCACAAAATCGTACTCACTCGGCTCAAGACGCTTCGGTCTAGACAGGTGGAGCCAAGTTTACCTGCCGAAGCCTGCGTAGGTAGGCGAGTGCGGTTTTGTGGGTGGTTACATCAAAATACACTGAAGTTTCTGGTCTTCCAACTGGTCAATATGTAGTTCGGATTATTTCTGCGGATGGTGTTGTTTTGGGCAAAGTTTTGGTGCAATAGCACCTTCCTAACTCGGCTGGAGCCGAGCTAGGAAGGTGTCTTTAACAAGTGCGGTTTGATGTTAAAAATCGTGAAGAACTTGATTTCGTGTCAAATCTTCGAAGGTTTCTCGTTCTCTGATTAAGATTGGCTTTCCCTCATAAATCATAACTTCAGCTGGACGAAACCTCGAGTTGTAATTAGAGGCCATAGACATGGCGTAGGCGCCGGCATTGTGAATTGCCAAAACGTCTCCTTCCCGTACCTCATCCAATTGTCGATCGTAGCCCAGTGTGTCTGCTTCGCAGATGTAGCCAACCACCGAATAAATTCGTTTGGTGCCTTTTGGGTTGGAAAGATTGGTAATTTGGTGGTAGGCATCGTACATCTTGGGGCGAAGAATGTGATTCTGACCACTGTCTACTCCAACAAATACGGTAGATGTAGTCTGCTTGATAACATTCGATTTCACGAGGAGATAACCAGACTCACTCACCAAAAACTTGCCGGGTTCGAACCAGAGTTGAAGTTTGCGGCCGTATTGTTTGCAAAATTCGTTGAAACGCTCAGAAATTCGACTTCCTAAATCCTCTATATCGGTGGTAACATCCCCTTCTCTATAAGCTACCTTAAACCCAGATCCAAAGTCCATAAACTCCAATTCTTTAAAGGAGGCCGCGGCTTCAAACAAGATGTCGGCACCCGTCAAGAACACTCGAGCATCCAAGATATCTGAACCCGTATGCATGTGCAAGCCATTAACATGAATGTTGCAGCTCTTCACAATTCGTTGAATGTGTGGCACTTGATACATGGATATTCCAAACTTAGAGTCTATATGACCCACAGAAATATGCGAATGTCCACCCGCCATAATATGAGGATTGAGTCGGATGCAAATCGGAACCGTGTTTCCGTACTCGTGTCCAAATTGTTCGAGCACAGAGATGTTGTCGATGTTGATCTGAACCCCAAGATCCACCGCCATTTTAATTTCTTCGAACGAAACACAGTTGGGTGTATATAATATCTCAGATGGCTCAAATCCAGCTGTTAAACCCAACTGAACTTCTTGAATTGAAACCGTATCGAGACCAGAACCAGCTTTGCGAAGCAAGCGCATAATATTCATGTTGGGCAGCGCCTTGCAAGCATATTTAAGCCGAACATCCACACTTTTAAACGCATTAATAAGGCGGTTGTATTGAGATACAATTACATCTGCATCATACACGTAAAGCGGCGAACCAAATTCTTCAGCCACTTTTAATAGGTTTACTCCTTGGATGTGATATCCATTCTTTTTTAGTTCCAAAACGGTTTTCTTTATGGTAAAAAAAAAGCCTTTCCGCACTAGGCAAAAAGGCAATATCCTTTAAAGTTGCCCAAGTTACGGTAGGCTGTTCTTAAAATCTATGTAGCGACTTTCGAAGGTACCACCTACTTTGCCTCCCAAGGCTTCCCAATGGGCGGTGATATCTGCCACTCTATTGTCTGGACTTGGGTGTGTGCTTAAGAATTCTGGGCCACCTCCTCCACCGGCTGCAACGATCTTTTCAAAAAACCGTGCGGCACCTCGTGCGTCGTATTCTGTTGGATACAAGTATTCTACGGAACGCATATCGGCTTGAGACTCGTTGTCTCTACTATATTTTAAGCCAATCATGCCTTGTGCAATCTGAGCCAGGGTACCTTGATCTTGTCCAAAAAGTATGGAAAAAAGCACTTCAGTTCCGTATTGTTTGGTAAGAGCTTCCGTTGAATGGCGCTCGTCGGCATGTGCAATTTCATGACCCATTACTCCGGCCAATTGGTCTTCCGAATCGAGGTACTTAATAATTCCGGTATAAACATATATGTATCCTCCAGGTGTGCAAAATGCATTTAATATTGAATCGCCTTCTATGATCTTTGTTTGCCAAACAAACTCATCCTTAAAACGAACCTTGCCGCTGTTCAAAATAGTTGATGTAATTCTTCTCAGATGCGCATATGCTTGCGGATATTTAGCACTATCTAAAATTGGATAGTTTGCTGGGTCCGACTCAATTTCGGCCGCTACCTGAGCGCCAAAATCTTTGTCATCCTGAAGAGTAAACAGATTTATTGTTTTCTTGTTGCCTTCGTCGTCTTTACAACCATTTAAAGAAACCGTTGCAACGGACAACATAGCAAATAGAAGAAATAGATTGATTGTTTTGTTCATTTTCATAAAGCTTTGCAAAGCAACGGATATTTTTTCGAATGTGATATCACATAATTCATATAAATATGATTTTTCAAGGGTTTTATTTTTTATGCATGCATAAAAAAGCTTCTAAAACGGATAGCCAATGGCAACACTCCAAACGGGACGCCGCAGCAACCACGAATCTTTAAAGGCCTTTTTAATCACAAATCGGTCCACTTCCGCAAGGTTGGGATCCCAAATGGGTATTCCCGTATCAACACGTAGCAAAAGAAAATCAAAATCGAATCGCATACCAAACCCGGTGTTTATTGCTATTTGATTACTGAAGGTTTGAACGTTGAATTCTCCATCCGGGAAAAGGGTATCCTTTTTAATATTCCAAACATTGCCCGCATCTAAAAATAAGGCACCATCAAAATCGGCATATCCTTTCAGAATGTTAAACCGATATTCAAGGTTGCCCACCAAGCTAAGCTCACCACTCCGTACCAGCTGTAAATCATCATCGGTAGAAAAGGCGCCCGGACCAACAGTTCGAATGCGCCATCCACGCATGTAATTGGCACCTCCCGCAAAAAATCGGCGCTCGTACGGAAGTACAGACTTGTTGTTTAATGGTGCTCCAATTCCAACAAACATTCTATACACCAACTCGTTTTCGAGCTGTACCGTTTGATGATAACGGAAATCTATGTCGG
This sequence comes from Bacteroidia bacterium, assembly GCA_047614125.1. GTDB lineage: Bacteria > Bacteroidota > Bacteroidia > NS11-12g > UBA9320 > JBLHHI01. The sequence goes on from JBLHHI010000168.1 coordinate 4,017, forward strand.
TTCTTAAAAATCGAGAGTGATTCACTCCAAAAGTCTCGCCGTAATTGGTTAACGGGGCGAGAAAAATTCCGGCCAATTCCAAAATATTGGAATTTACTACCCAGTAATTGTGCGGTTTCAAACCTTTGGTACTGTACGACCCACTGATCTTGTTGCTGGAAATGAGGTTGTTTGTGAAGATTCGTTCGAGAGCCAACAAATAACCTTTGGTGGCTTGATCAATGAGAAGGCTCTTGTATTCTGCTTGATTTAAACTCACTAACAGCGGTGAAATATAGAGGTTAAGTCGATTTCTATTTATGTTATAGGTATAGGTTCCTGTAAATAAGTTTCGCTTGTAATACGGATTGGTTTCGTGCAAAAACGAAGATGAATAGTTGGTGCTGGCAGAATTCAACTTGTAATCGGTGGTGAGCTTGTGAAAGAACAAGAGTTGCGGAACCTTGAGTTCAACATTTACTTCCTGAATAAAGGTGGAGAAGATGGAGGAAGAGTCTTTGGTAAACTGAGTTTCAAGTCCGGTACGAAGATTTAAACTGAAGATTTCTCCGTTGTGAAAAACATTCTTGTTTCGCAAGGAAAGCTCATTGGCAATACCATAGTTTCTGCTCGACTGCGATTGGGTAAAGCGTTGCTCAGTGGTTACTACTTGCGGTTGCCAGGTAAAGTCGTATTTCGATGATGGCCGCAAATCTATTCTTGCTGAGAGCTTGGTAGAATCGTGGTTTGGAACAAAGTCGATGCTCACATTGCTAAATAATTCGAGGCTAACCAAACGCTCGAAAGTGGATTGCACCGCACGTTGATTGTATAAACTATCGCGTTTAAACAAGATGTTATTTGCCAATACGTCGGTTGTAATTCGCATGTTGTTTAAGTGGAAGGTTATCCCTCGGTTGGCGTCCACAAAACTGTCGGATGAAAGCTCAATGCCGGAAACATACACCTGAACA
>JBLHHI010000169.1:0-4841 GCA_047614125.1 Bacteroidia bacterium
AATGATGTGAAGAGTTTGAAGAAAGCAGTGACTAATTATAATCCGGAAGACTTCGATATGATTTGGACCCTCAGTAAAGGGAATAGTTACAGGCCTCATAAAGCTGTATTATCATTACCTCTATGGTATTCAAAGTGGTATGCCTATGTGCACGACCCATATCCGCAACAATTATATCCTAGACCATACAATTTTGTACCCTATGGCTTTAAGCAAAAGCGTAATTTCTTCAGAGATATAACGGTTAGTGCAAAACGTATCGTGTTTCCAAGTCAGTTGTTAAAAGATTGGATGCTTAGTTATTATGTAGATTTAGAAGGTAAAAGTTTGATAATTCCGCATCAGCTGTTAAGCCAAAATGAGTGCAATACCAGACTACCGGATTATTTTAACCTCAATAAATTTAATGTACTTCATGGGGGTAATCTTCTCGATTTACGAGATCCAAAACCTGTAGTGGAGGCATTCAGTTTGTTTTTACAGCAAAATGCTTCAGCAAAAGAAAATGCATCCCTTATCTTTTTAGGTAAAAAGTCCAAGTTCACGGCTTATCTTCAGAAAAAAACAGGGGATATTCCGCAGATTTATACCTCTCAAGATTATGTTCCGTTCGAAGAAGTATTCGCAATGCAGCAAAATGCGTCCGTAAATGTTATCCTGGAAGCAAGATCGGAAATCAGTCCTTTCCTCCCTGGAAAGTTTGTGCATTGTGTTGAAGCTAACGCACCAATAATACTGATAGGCCCTTACTATAGTGAAAGTAAAAGGCTTTTAGGCCCCACTTATCCTTATAGTTTTGAGTTTGATGATATTGAGGAAATCACCAAATCTTTTCATACATTGTATGCTCAGTGGAATGAAAATAAGAAAAGCTTAAAATTGAACCTACCCGATTTAGAAAATTATTTATCCCATAATTACTTAGAAGAGGTTCTAGAAGAGTCTACAAAAAACCGACTAGATTAATGAAAGTTTTAATTGTCGCAATGCGTTCCATTCATACAATTCGCTGGGTTTCTCAATTAGAAAATAGCGGACACGAAGTGCATTGGTTCGATATTTTAAATGGAGGTCACATTGACGAATGGCCGTGGGTGACACAACATACCAATTGGCGCTATAAATTTGGAGATTTTAGAGGCCGTTTTTTTCTAAAAAAATACCTTCCTAAGCTACATAATCTTTTTGAAAATGATGTTGAAAAGGAATTTCAAAAATTACTTCAAATTGTAAAACCGGGGGTGGTTCAAAGCCTTGTAATGTATAATTGCTGTGTTCCAATCTTTTCTGTGATGCAGCGAAATAAACATATTAAATGGATTTATTCGGCCTGGGGAAATGACCTGTTTTATTATAGAAATATTCCGGCCTTCAGAAAGGACATTTTGAAAGTCCTTCCGAAAATTGATTATATGTTTGCCGATTGTGAAAGGGATATTACCATTGCAAAGGAATTAGGATTTCAGGGAGAAGCTTTAGGCGTATTTCCTGGTGGTGGCGGCTATAAAATAAATGAGTATATAAAATTTGTAAAACCATTGTCAGAACGGTATATAATTCTCGTAAAAGGATATGAGCAGCGATTTGGCAGAGCATTGAATGTAATAAAAGCGCTGGTTAGTATTAAAATGGATTTGACCGATTATCGAATCGTAGTCTTTGGAGCTGATGAAGAATTTCATAGTGGACATAAATCGGTTGAAGGTACAGATTTTATTGAAGTTAAATCTACGCTAAAGCATCAGGAAGTACTGAAGCTAATGGGAGAAAGCATCATGTATATTGGAAATAGTATTTCAGACGGAATGCCAAACACGCTTTTGGAAGCGATTATTATGGGAGCATTTCCTATTCAATCAAATCCCGGAAATGCTACTGCAGAAATTATCGAAAATAGAACAAATGGGCTGTTAATTGAAGATGCAGAAAACTCTGAAGAAATTAAAAAACTTATATTGTCAGCTTTAACGAATGATAGTTTAATAAAGAATGCTTTCGATATTAATCAAGAGTTAAAATATTCTTTAGGTTTTGAGCTAATTAAAGAACAAGTTTTGAAAGCCTACAATCAAATTGAAAAAGAACTTTAACTATAAATGCTCAACCTAATCTACCCATATCGCAACAGGAATATAGAACATGTTAAAAGGTCATTGGACTCGCTCAAGAACCAGACGTTACTTGATTTCAACGTGCAATTTGTAGATTATGGATCGGCTGTCGAAATTGCTTCTTCACTAGAATCATTGCTTAAAAACTACGACTTTGTGAACTATCAATATTATCCAACTCAGTTTCAACCATGGAATAAATCCATCGCTTTAAATAGTGTTATTAAAGAATTAGATGAAGGCTTCTGTTTTATTGCAGACGTAGATATGATCTTTCATCCGGAATTCGTTGCAAAAGCAATCTCACTTCAAAAACAAAATACGTCCACCTATTTTAAAGTTGGTTTTTTAAACGAAGAAGAAACAAAATTAACAAAGAATTACCCTGATTATAAAACTGATTTTGAAAGCACAGATGAGGCAACCGGATTAACGATGTTTCCTGTCAAAGCACTTCAGAAATTACGTGGCTTTGATGAGTTTTATCATTTTTGGGGCGCTGAAGATACCGATATGCATGTGCGCCTACGAAATGATGGACATATTGTAAATTTCTATGCTTCGGAAATATTAATGCTGCATCAATGGCATCCTAGCTATAGATCTAAAGAATCGTCAAAAATTTCAGAAGAATTGCAGCTGAGCGGAATTGTCCAGCTGAATCATTATCACTTGAATCAGGCCAAAGCAAACGCGAATACAATCGTAAATCGAATTAACTGGGGGCTGCCTTTGAATCAAACTGGATTCGAATTACTTCAGAATTTTAAAGGAGAAGCGCGACAGATTACGAATAAGAAAGAGGCAATCGATCATTTTCTTTTTTGTGAACTTTCCGGAGTAAAAAATGAAGTCACCCACTTTATTATTAGCGAAGATGATTTCCAAAACTCATTAAAATATAAAGCTAAAAAAAGCCTAGGAAAGAAAGTTCCCACCTATTATACAATGAAAGAAATTAATGACATGCTGCTTTTACATATCATAAGTTTCTACAGAAATTACCATTATAACTATCAGGTTTTTCAAGAAGAAAATAGTTTGCAGTTAACAATTTATAAACCTTAGAAGCTAACGGGAAAGGATTCCAAAACTATGAGCAAGAGAATCAGACTATTTTGGTGGAGTGAAATCGAACTGATGGGAAAATCCAAGGAGAATTTTGGGGATCTTTTAGGCAAGTATTTGGTGGAAAAAATCTCAGGAAAAAATGTGGTTTGGGTGCATCCTAAAAAATGGCATCTTCAGGATTTGTTTTCGCCAATTTATGTTACCATTGGAAGTATTCTCGCTCAGGTCAATTCTAAATGCATTGTCTGGGGCAGTGGCGTAATTTCAAAAGATGCCAAAATAGAAAAGGCAAATTTTTTAGCGGTAAGAGGACCAAGAACAAGGGAAGTTTTAATGAACCTAGGCTATCATGTTCCAGAAATTTATGGCGATCCGGCCATCCTTTTACCAAAATATTACAGTCCTGAAATTCCTAAAAAGTATAGCCTAGGGATTGTGCCACATTACAATGACTATCAGTACATTAAAGAATTATATGCTTCTGAAAAAGATGTGCTCATCATTGACTTAATGACGAATGAAATTGAACCGACAGCCGATTTATTTTTGCAATGTGAACGTATCATCTCGTCCTCACTCCACGGATTGATTATTTCTCACAGTTATAACATCCCCGCGGTTTGGGCACAGTTTTCAGGTAAATTATTTGGGGACGGAATCAAATTTCAGGATTACTTTGAGTCGGTTGGGATTTTGAATTATATTCCGACCATTTCACAAAATAAACTTACAAGTAGTGAAATTCAGAATTTATTTAAGAACCGCCCAAGTTTGCCGGAAACCTCTAATATTGAAAGCTTGCAAGCTGGATTGCTTTCAGTTTGTCCGTTCTAGCTTGGTTTACTTTTGTGGACTCAGTATCTTGTGAAAATTGATAAGCTCACTTTTTGAAGCGTCTAAGGCATATTTAATTGCTACATTTGATATATAAAAATATATAGTTTGATAACTACGATTGCCGAAATAGGACAAGCTCATAATGGAAGTCTTGAAGTATTGCACGATTATATTGATGCCGTGGCGACGACCGGGGTGAGCGCTATTAAATTTCAAACGCATATTGCGGATGCTGAAAGCAGTATTCACGAGCCCTTTCGGATTAAATTTTCTAAACAAGATAAAACGCGTTTTGATTATTGGAAGCGCATGGAGTTTTCTGAAGAAGATTGGATTGCCATTGGAAAGCATTGTAAAGAAGTTGGTCTAGCTTTTATTAGCAGTCCTTTTAGTAACCGGGCTGTTGATGTTTTAGAAAAAGCGAAGGTCGAACACTATAAAATAGGAAGCGGTGAGGTTACTAATTTTTTATTGTTGAAAAAAGTGGTTGATACGGGCAAACCTATTATTATTTCGAGTGGAATGAGTTCATTCGAAGAGCTGGATAAAGCGGTTTCTTTTCTGAAGCACTACAACGCCAATTTTTCAATTTTGCAATGCACAACTAGCTATCCTACCCAGCCTGAGAGTTATGGATTAAATGTAATTTCGGAGTTAAAAGAACGCTATGATGTTCCTATTGGTTTTTCAGATCACTCTGCTAAGATTGCCACTGGAATTGCCGCTGCTGCCTTGGGAGCTAGAATATTAGAGTTTCATGTAGTACTCGATAAGGCGCAATTTGGACCCGATGTGACCTCCTCATTAACCATTGCAGAAACC
>JBLHHI010000170.1:0-4770 GCA_047614125.1 Bacteroidia bacterium
TAAACTCTTGCTGCTCCTGCCTATTTCTTGAGAAGGTGGTGTACTACTTGTACCACTTTTTCTCCCATTTCGCAAAAACTCAATCTCCTCAAGTAATCGCTTATTAATGGCCAAAAGCCCGACAATCCCTGCCTCCAATTGTTTTATCCGCTCTTCGATAGTACCAACATCCGAATTTTATTTATTCAAAACCAAATTCGTTATTTACACAAAAATTAAATCTTCTAATTTTGTGGCTGAGTAGTTACAAATGATGAACTTAGCCCTTTGGTAGTGTTTTTTGCCAGTTCCAAGCGGACCGCATCATGCTGTCTAAATCTTGTTTGGCAGTCCAACCCAGCTTATCCGATGCCTTGGTGGCATCTGCCCAAATTTTAACAACATCGCCAGGTCGTCTTGCTCCCATTTCATATTTTAATGAAAGGCCACTCACTTTTTCAAAAGATTTTATGACATCCAATACACTTTGGCCAGTACCTGTTCCAAGATTAAATATTTCAACTTGTTCCGAATTGGTTAGACTGTATACAAAGGCCTTGTAATGGGCTTTGGCAATATCTACCACATGAATAAAATCTCGTATGTTGGTGCCATCGGCGGTGCTATAATCACTTCCAAACACGGTTAACTTTTCGCGAAACCCAGCTGCAGTTTGAGTTATATAAGGCACTAGATTGTTGGGGACACCAATTGGGAGTTCACCGATTTTTGCGCTTTCGTGTGCACCAACAGGATTGAAATAACGCAGACTGACCACTTTAAGCGGTTTTAGAGCGGCATATTCAAAAAGCAATTTTTCACAAATAATTTTTGTGGTGCCATAGGGAGATGCTGCGTCTGCGATGGGTTGGCTTTCATTTACAGGGGAATTACCAACATCCCCATAAACCGTGCAAGATGAGGAAAATATGATGGTTTGTACATAGAACGTTTCCATGACCTTCAACAGGGTTATTAATGCAGAAATATTGTTATGATAATATAACAATGGGTTGTCAACAGATTCTCCAACCGCCTTAAAAGCAGCAAAGTGAATGACTGCATCAATTTTTGGTTCCAACTGAAAAACACCTTTCAATGCATCAAAATCACCCACATCCGCCTGGTAGAATTTAACCGGAATGCCACTGATTTCTTCGATGCGATCTTTTACAATAACAGAACTATTACTCAAATTGTCAATGATTACCACCTCAATCCCAGCCATTTGCAGCTCAACAACCGTGTGACTTCCAATGTATCCTAGACCTCCGGTAACCAGTACTTTTTTCATAATGCTCAAGCTAAATAGCAACCACTTTGTTGTCTTTTAACTGATATTGTTCTTTGCTTTCAGGGCATGTTGCCAATCCAGAATTATCAAATTCTAATTTGTGACCAAACTTGCTCATCCAACCAATTTGACGGGCAGGATTTCCAACAATTAAAGCAAAATCTGGTACCGTTTTAGTTACTACACTTCCCGCACCTACAAAACAATATTGGCCCAAATTGTTTCCGCAAACAATCGTAGCATTTGCCCCAATACTGGCGCCTTTTTTTACCAACGTTTTTGCATATTGGCCACGTCTGTTAACAGCGCTTCTCGGATTGGTAACATTTGTAAACACCATGCTAGGACCCAAGAAGACATCATCTTCACAAATAACTCCGCTATAAATACTTACGTTATTTTGAACTTTAACGTTGTTGCCCAAAACTACCTCTGGAGAAATAACAACATTTTGCCCAAGGTTGCAATTCTCTCCGAGAACACACGTACTCATGAGGTGGCTAAAATGCCAAATCTTCGTCCCCGAGCCAATTGTACAACCTTCATCAACAACTGCCGTTTCGTGTGCAAAAAAATCGTTCATTCGCAATTATTTAAATTCTCTTGGGTAGGCATATTTATACAAATCCTCTTCAGGAAGTGATTTGAAATACTCAAGCGTTATTTTCAACCCGTCTTTGCGATCAATCTTAGGCGACCAATCCAATATTTCTTGAGCTCGAGTGATGTCAGGTTTTCGCTGCTTTGGATCGTCTTTAGGAAGATCTTTCATTACGATTTTTTGATTCGTTCCAGTTAATGCTATAATTTCTTTAGCAAAATCTAGAATACTTATTTCATCCGGATTCCCAATATTAACAGGATCAGAATAATCGCTGAGTAACAACCGGTAAATTCCTTCCACCAAGTCATCTACATAGCAAAAACTACGGGTTTGACTGCCGTCGCCAAATACGGTTATATCCTCACCTCTTAAGGCTTGGCCAATAAATGCTGGCAGAGCTCTACCGTCGTTCAGTCTCATACGTGGGCCATAGGTGTTGAAGATTCGCACAATTCTAGTTTCAACACCATGATAGGTGTGGTACGCCATTGTCATTGCTTCTTGAAACCGTTTGGCTTCATCATAAACCCCCCTTGGGCCAATGGGGTTTACATTGCCCCAATAGTCTTCATTTTGTGGATGAACCAACGGGTCGCCATAAACTTCTGAAGTAGAGGCTATCAACATTCTAGCGCCTTTGGCCAAAGCCAATCCTAAACAATTATGAGTTCCCAATGAGCCAACCTTTAATGTTGGAATGGGAATCTTTAGATAATCGATGGGACTCGCTGGTGAGGCAAAATGAAGAATGTAATCCAATTTGCCGGGGATGTGAATGTATCTTGAAACATCGTGATGATAAAACTCGAAATCCTCCAATGGAAGAAGGTGCTCCAAGTTTTTCATGTCTCCAGTGATAAGGTTATCCATGCCAATAACGTGAAAGCCTTCCTTAATAAAGCGATCGCAAAGATGCGAACCCAAAAAACCTGCTGCGCCTGTAATTAAAATATTTTTCTTCATCCTGTAATGGTTCTGCGCCCAACGGAGCAATACGTGTATCCCATTTCTTCCATTTTTTCTAACGAAAAAACATTCCTGCCATCAAATATCAACTTGTTCCTTAATCCTTCTGTAACACGAGCAAAATTTGGGTTCCTAAACTCAGACCACTCTGTTGCAATAATTAAGGCATCGGCATTTTGAACCGCATCATACATATTATCTACATAATCAATGCCATCGCCTAACAGTCTTTTTACGTTTGCCATAGCTTCCGGATCGAAAGCGCAAACGCTTGCGCCTGCTTTTTTTAGCTCTTCTATAATATACAAGGCTGGAGCTTCGCGAATATCATCTGTATTTGGCTTAAAGGCTAAGCCCCAAATTGCAAAACGCTTACCCTTCAAATCACCATTGAAATGTGCCTTTATTTTTGGCACGAGATAAACCTTTTGATCTTCATTAACCTCCTCAACTGCGTTTAAGATTTTAAATTCATAACTTGCTTCTGAAGAGCTCTTTACCAACGCCTTAACATCTTTTGGGAAACACGATCCACCGTATCCAATGCCTGGAAACAAAAAGCGATTTCCAATTCTTGTGTCCGTTCCGATGCCTTTGCGTACTAAATCAACATCTGCTCCAAGCAGTTCGCAAACGCGAGCTATTTCGTTCATAAACGTAATCTTGGTAGCTAGAAATGCGTTGGCAGCATACTTCGTTAATTCGGCCGACTTTTCATCCATAAAGATTACAGGATTTCCTTGTCTCACGAATGGAGCGTATAATTCATCCATCACTTTTTTGGCTCTTTCCGAACTGCATCCTACAACAACTCGGTCCGGTTTCATAAAATCATCCACGGCCACTCCTTCGCGAAGAAATTCTGGATTTGAAACAATATCGAAATCCCCCTTGAAATTTGCTGCAACGGCTGCACGTACCTTTTCGGCGGTACCAACGGGTACGGTGCTTTTATCAACAATAACCCGATAATCGGTCATTATTTTACCGAGATGATCCGCTACGCCTAAGATATAGGATAGGTCTGCAGAACCATCTTCACCAGGAGGGGTTGGCAGCGCAAGGAATATTATTTGAACATCTTGTATTGCTTCTTCTATGTTGGTTGTAAAATGAAGACGTCCTTCTTTAAGGTTACGTTCAAAAAGCTTTTCTAAACCAGGCTCATAAATGGTTATTTTGCCTTCTTTTAAACTACGTACCTTGTTTTCATCAATGTCTACACAAATTACATGGTTTCCAGATTCTGCAAAGCATGTGCCGGATACCAATCCAACATATCCGGTTCCAATTACGGCTATTTTCATTCTTAAATTACTTTATATATTCGATAAGTTTTTCGGCGATATAGGTTGCTTCAGCGTTGCTCATTTCAGTGTGAATAGGCAGCGATAGTACATTTTCGCAGAGCTTGTTCGTAACAGGATATACGCCCTCTTGCCAAAATGCAACTTGCTTGTTGAGCGGCATTGGATAGTAAATCATGGTTGGAATGCCACAGGCTTTCATATGTCGTTGCAAATCATCTCGATCCAACCCTTTTAAAAGAAGGGTGTATTGATGAAAAACATGGGTCGTATTCTTACTTCTTTGTGGTATTTGGATTCTCGAGTTTTTACCCAAATGGTCATCATAAATAGAAGCAACCTGCTGTCTGCTCTTGATGTAGCCGTCTAAATGCAGCAACTTAACATTTAAGATGCTAGCTTGCAGCGTATCCAGCCTAGAATTAACTCCAATAACTTGGTGATAATACTTCTTGTTTTGACCGTGATTACATATCATCTGGGCCTTCTGCGCGAGATCATCATCGTTGGTAAAAATTGCGCCTCCATCTCCATAACATCCCAAGTTTTTTGATGGAAAAAATGAAGTCGTTCCAAAATCACCAATACATCCAGCAGAAGATGTGCTTCCATTGCCCGAA
>JBLHHI010000171.1:0-4737 GCA_047614125.1 Bacteroidia bacterium
TACACTTGTGAAAAGCGATTTTCATCGTAAAAATTACTCGAAAGGGCCCGCCCTGTCTTCACAATTTTTACTCGAAACTCACTGTTCACAAGCGTTCTGAATTCAAAATATGAATCGAACTCAGGTTTGAAGGATATCGGAGACGAAGAAAGCCTACAATAAGCTAACAATGATAATCCATTTTCCAAAGCATAGGCTTCCCATCTTTAAACTCGACAACATAAAATTCGGCATCACCGTGCAAATAATATCGATGATCGCCATCTCGTAAATCTGGGCTGAAAAGTTTACCGATGGAGACCAGGAATTCAAATTCCGAAGTATTCGAGTTCAGGTTAAAATCGCCAATTTGGATGGAAAAATCGGAGTTTTGAAAGTCAACCTTCCATGTAGAAAACCCATATTCGCCTTCATCAATTGCGGTTATACCATTAAGGTAAAAAGCTTGTTCAAACCCCCATCCACAAATTAGATCTTCCGGGCACTCTTTGTCAACCGTATATTCTAATTTAAGCGCACGTATATCTGCCTCTGACTTGGGATCAAAAAGTGCATCATGGAATTGATAGGAAATCGGGTATTTACCTCGTTGCACTTCGTATTGTGTTGGATGGTCCATCCAGTGGTTGGTATTTTCAAGTGCAAAGAGCTCAAAATCAATAGCTTCAAAATCTACCACAATTTCGTCGTATTCGGCGTACGACCTAAAGAGTTGAAGTGCAACCGCTCGTAGAGAATCACCTTCGAAGTAGCTCATCTCAAAAATCCGTTCAATGGCCGTTTGTTTTGCTTGCATGCTCTCGAAGGTTTCATTGAGATAGGCTGAAATCTTCTCTTCAATGTTAGCTTGAACTCCCAGGTATTTGCGCTGCACGAAAAAGTGTGTATACGAATTCGTTGATGCTACATATTTGCCGCCAGCTCGTACCCAACCATCTTTATTATAAGGAAGGAAGTCAATATCACAACGCTCATTCATTTTTAACAATAAAGCAACGGCACTGTCGCCAGAAGGAGCAACACGAGCTCGCAAGCCCGCCACTTGAACGTACATGCCAAGGTTATCATAATTTCGATCATCTCTTCCACCTCTAAAAATAATTGGATCGGGTTCGGCAACATCATTACCCATTAAGTGCTTGGTCAAGAAATTTGCCTGAACATATCCACGCATTCTTGAATTGGTTTCAACGTAGGCCATTTGAAAATGGGTAGACAACACTTCAACCCTCGAACCGCGAGCAAAAAGGCCGATGGGGGTTTTGCTGTTTACATCTTTGAACAATTCGGTGGTGGATCGGATCGACGACATTCGATTGGCTCCCGGTAGGGTCGCGATGCATCGCGACCCTACGATGCATCGCGACCCAACGGCGCTTTGCGTCCAACCATGAACTCCGAAAGCCCACAGAAGAATGCCACATCGAACTAAGTTTTTCATGGCTTACAACTTAATAAATCGCAAAACTTCCGTTACTCGTTTCGAGGTAAGTTCCACAAAATAAGCACCTTGCCGTAAGAATTGAACGTCGAATTGCAATACCGGATGGGTAGATGATATAGCACCTAAATTGAAGTGATGTACCAACTTTCCATCGGCCGAATAAATCAACACTTCTTCAAGCTCTTCATCTCCAACCAAAATTTTTAACACATCTTGTACCGGATTTGGCTGTATGGTAAAGCTTGTTTTGCCGGATAGTTGAACGACTTCAGCCGTAGCCATTATCCATAAATCTGGATCAAAGATCAGTGTGTCTGGATTAAACGAAATGGGTAGAGTGAAGGTGGTATCGTTCGACTGGGTTTCCAATCTAAAATCCATCGAATCGGATGCAGATTTAAATCGAAGCGGTACGGGTATGCTGTAAAAATCATTTTCAGGATTTAAAGAGTTTTGTTTGAGATGAAGCTCCACATTTACTCCATTTTGTTTCCAAGTAAGTTCGTAATGTGGATAGTTTGATCCGTACAACCAATCATCGAAAAACTCAGATAAGTTCATTCTGCTGGCTCGCTCAAAATGCGCCATTAAATCGTTTGAATGTGCAAAACCATAGGAGTGATTTCGATTGGATAGATAGTCGCGAAGGGCGGTAAAAAAGGCCTCGTCGCCAATTTTCCATCGCAGCATGTGCAAGACTTGCGCGCCTTTTTGATAGGTCAACGCGCTGCTGAACAATCTGCCTCGATCGGTGGTATCCAGATCGTACACGTACACCGAACCTTGATCTGCCTTAAAGGCCGAGTTGCGGCTTCCTTCCAATTTGCCGCGGTAATACGGTTTCTGTAAATATTCGTAGGTAATGAGGGTTAAATAGGTGGCAAAACCTTCATTCAACCATAAGTCGCTCCAGCTTCCGCATGTAACCTTGTTTCCAAACCATTGGTGTGCCAACTCATGGGCAACCAAGGCGTAGTTCCAATCGGCCATAAAGCTCATAGTTTGATGCTCCATACCGCCGCCATGATAATATTGAACGTGGCCATACTTCTCTAAATCAAAGGGATAGGCTCCAAACAACGAGTCGAATAGCTGCATCATTGGCACGGTTTGTCGAGCGGGATCTCTACCGGAACTCAAATATTCCGGAAAGATGTAATTCACAATGGGAAGCTTTCTTCCATCCTGAAAGTAGACCGTATCGGTAAATTCCACATAATTGGTTACCGCCACTCCAACCAAATAATTTGCGATGGGATAACGGTGTTTCCAGTGCATCAAAACTTGACTGTCGTTTACCGCGTTTTGGGAAACCAATACACCCATGCCGGCTGCCTTATTGCCTTTTGGAATGGTTAACAACATATCCAACGAATCGATTTTATCTTGCAATCCATCCTTGCACGGCCACCATTGCGGAGCTCCATAAGGTTCGGAAAGCGTCCAAATGGACGGGCTTGGATCTTTTACCCGACTTTTTTCTCGTCCATAGCTGTTCTCTATGTTGTTGGTAGGATTGCCGTGGTAGAACACGGTTATAGAATCTAATGTATTAACCAAAAGGATTTTTCCAAATGATATGCCAATCACATCGGTTGTATGAAAGAAACCGAGCTTCTTGCCTCGATAAAGCACCGAATCTACGTTCATATTGGACGAAAGATCAAATTCGATGGAATTAAAACTCGTTGACTTTGGAAGGAAGAAGGTCGTAACAGAACCTCCCATATCATCAAATCGAGGATCGAGCATAAGTTCGAGCCGTTGGAAGACTACATCGTAATCTAAGCCTGTATTCGTTTTTTTTCCAAGTGAAGCACGGCGATTATGTCTATCTTGTTCCGCTTTCACCAGCGCTTCGCTCACAAGCTGAGCGGAGGCAGAAAATGCCAGCATCCATCCAACGATAACCAAAATAGCAATTCTTGAAACTCGTTTTACCAACTCCATCTTTAACTTAATACAATTTAACAGATAAATGTTTGAATATCGGCCAAGGAAGATAAAGAATGGTTTTTTGCTGACGTTCGAATAAAAAAGAACGGTCTTCTACGCATCGGCAGAAGACCATCCAATTTTACCCAATGTTCGATTCTTATATTAAATTTAGAACACAAGTTTTAAGAGACATCTTTCAATTTTTGACAAAACGCGAATGGTAGGTTTGGCTTCGCGTATGAATGATTGCTGTGTAAATACCTGATGATAAGCCTTTTAAATCAAGTGTTACACCTTCACCCAATTGAAATTCTTGTTGTTCGATTATTTGCCCAAGGTTGTTTATTACATCAATTTTAACGTCGTTTTGAATGCCAGTGGGAAGCTGGAAGGAAATGGTTTGGCTTGCTGGGTTTGGATAGCATCTTACTTGGGTTGGCGCACTTGTTGGATTTGATATTCCCGCAGTTTGGTTATTGCACAGCGAAAAACGGTTGGTTAAGGACCCATTATCATACAAAGCTTGAACCTCATCGGCCATGGACTGTAAGTCGTCAACAGAGGCAAGGTTACTTGAACCTCGTGCACTAAAATACGCCAAATCAAAACAAATACTTTCTCCTTTTTCTAGGTTGAACGGGCCAATTACACCCAAGCCTCTTTGGTCGGATGGAGTGTTGCCCAATCTTGTTTCGCTCCATGAACCCGGTGTATTTACATCGCCGTAATACATAAACTTGGTACTAGATCCTGTTGGATCAAGAGCGGGGTCACCGTTCTTATTGCGGATTTTAAGATAGTTGTAATAGTCGCCGGCAGAATGTGGATTACCGTACGCGGTAAAGTCATTATCGTAGGTCTTATATCCACCAAGCTTCTCATTTAAAAACATACACCCAACGGCTGGTGGACTTGATCCAAATCCGAACTCCCCTTGGTCATCGTTATCTCCATTGTACGCAAAAAATAAATTTCTTGTTGTGTCGCAACCTGTATAATCATCCAAATAATTTCCCAAATCAAAATCCACATAAATGCCAACATAAACCTGTGAATAGTTCATGTTAGATCGATTTGTTACGTTTAGGTTTACCATGGTTACTCCATCTTCCAATCCTCGATTTTCGAAACTCGATATCAACGTTTTAACATCAATCTTCATTTTTGTTCCCTCGGATTCGCCATGTGGTCCATCTTCGTTAAAGATTGCAAAATGCGATTCTTCCCATCTTATGAGTGGGTACTCTCCGTTTGCCGGTTCATAAATGTTGTTTCCGTTTAAGTCTTTAAAAGGGGCGATGAGGGTAGGTTCACCTTTTGACGCATTGCCATTGCCAGGCCAATTATTAATTGAT
>JBLHHI010000172.1:0-4672 GCA_047614125.1 Bacteroidia bacterium
AGTCTATGCGGCTTTATTAAAAAGCAAATTTCTCATTTCCACTTGGCAACAGCAATCTACTTCATGAAAATCGTTCAAAATAGCCCGCTATTTTTTCACAATTTTCATTCGCATCTCACTATTGACAAGCGTTCTGAACCGCAAGGATTAATCGAACTCAGGTTATAAGAAACCCAATGAGCTTCGTTGAAATCAGTCGGTTTATAAATATAAACCTTCCTGTTTTCGCCTCACTACTTGGCCTCTATCCAAATCTGAATTTTAAAAGATTAATCCAACTCAGGTTTTTACATCCGAAGTGCTTTTATAAAAAATGCCAATGCAAAAAACCGCCACCCTCAAAATAGTGCAGCAGTCTTTCGCCAAGTTCTTGTCTTGTGCTTTACTTGAATAGGGTTTAAAATCCATTAAAAGCTGTGATTAAATCCAACACTTACCGTTCTTCCAGGATTTAAGCTGCTGAAAATTTGCGACTTAGCATTAAACGATTGATACAAGATTTCAACCTTGTCGTTTAAGATGTTTGAAATCTTAAAGTCGAAGCTGGTATTTCCTTCTTTCCCAAACTTCTTACCAAAGCTAAAGTTTAAACTGTGAAATGGCTCGTTGTAAATATCCGGGAATATACCGGCACCAACTATGTATAAAGTTGGCCCTTTAACATTATAAAACAAACCTGCACTTATGTTTTGTTTTTCGTGATCTAAGGTAAATCCAGCATTGATAACATAGGGTGCCTGACCGGCCATTGCCCGAGTTTTAGAAATTTCTATACCCTCTTTTTTGTATCCAAGGCGGTTGTTGAATTCGGCTTCTGTCATTGCAATGCGTGATTCAACTAGGGTTATATTGGTATTGAAATTGTATTTTGCTTGACCGCGTGAAATAAAGTTGAGCGACTTTCGCAGTTCAATTTCTGTACCAATTAGGCTTCCGTATCCTACGTTTCTTGGCTGATATTCAGTACTGGTTTGCTGTTCTGGAATTCGAACCAATTCGATGGGGTTTTGAAAACTCTTGTAAAACAAACTAATGGAGAAGAGTTGTCCACTTTCCATGTAGTTTTCAAATCTCAAATCGATGTTATCAATTCTGCTTTCGGTTAATTTCCCATCCCAGTTTTTGTATTGAAACAAACTTCCGTTAAAGATTCTATTGCTAATTGGATCGAGTATTTGAGCATACGACAATTCCTTAAACGAAGGTCGGGCAATGCTTTTCCCATATGAGAATCGGAACATTTTATCGTCCGTATGGTTATAAATTAAATTAAGCGATGGAAACAGATCCAAGGTTTCCAAAACCTTGTCGTTTTTAAGATTATTGCCATTTAATACATCGCCGCTTGCATAACGCTGATCTCTTCCGGTGTGTCTCTGAACATAATTCTCGGCTCGAAACCCAACAATTGCCTTCATTTTTTGAGTTAGAAGAAATTCGTTCGAAACATAGGCACTGGTGTTGTGGATGTTAGATGTATACGCATTTGGATTAGGGTTGTTGTTTCCCGATTGATAATAGATGTTATTGGTGGAGCTCGGAAAGATGTTGGATGCATTTAACACTTTGTTCGCATCGGCATTATTCCACGATTGCTGCCCAAAGAACTGAATATCAAAGAATAATATCTCATAACTGCGTTGCTTATACAAGTGTGAAAATCCAAACTTTAGCTTAGAATTCCGACCTAGAATCTTGTATGTTTTTTCAAAATCCAACTTAGAATTATTGCTAACCTCTGTTAATGAACGCCAGATTCTTGTTGGATTCCCTCCCGCTCCAGCCACAAATGACGTGTCGACCGGCGAATATGTAAATGCTGTTTTTCGGATGTCTGGATCATCGGAGGTTGATAAAGTTGGTGAAACACACCATGAAACATTCCATCCCGATTTCTTAGGCAAAGCGTGTGATCCGCTTAATAATACGTTGGTTAGTGCACGTTGGTTGTATTCAAGGTTGTCGGAAACTGCAAAATACCCCGACTGGCCAACGGCTTCTCCGTTGTTTAACAAATTAAACTTACCGGTCCTGCTTTCTCCACTTTGTAATCGCATTACATTTAAGCGAAGCATAGTGTTTTGAGTTTTATATGCCAATCCTCCCAGAAGTCCAACCAATACATTTTGTTCGCCAATAGAACCTTGTTGCAAATTGGCATATCGTAATTCTGGATTGTTTTCTTCTATGTGTTTTTGATATTCACCAAAGGTTACATCGTCGTAAAACTTGGTGTCCGACTTATATGTTAAAGAAAAGATATAGCCCAGCTTTGGTATGCTGTACGATCCATCGATGCTTTTAGCTTTCTTACGGTTTACTTCAATTTGATTTCCGTATGAGATACTTCCACTAAAATCCATAAAGCTTCGCTTGGTTTGAGCACCGAGCTGAGGATTAAAGCTTCCAACAAATGAGTTTACAGCAGCTGGCGTTGCCCCACTTACTGGAGTTGGGATGTTGGCTCCATCCGCCCCGGTTGGCAAGGCTCTGGTGCCATCGTCCATACCTAGAAAATCTAGGCTACCACCTTGGTAACCAAGGTAGTTGGCTTTAAAGTGCATAGATGGATTATATCCTCCACCAATCGAAACCTTAAAGAGTTCCTTATCTGGAAAGTCGATGGTTTCGATGTTTACAACCCCGCCCGTAAAATCGGCTGGTAACTCAGCCGTAGTATTTTTCCCTACCATGAGTTGGCCGATTAAGCTTGCTGGAAAAATGTCCATTTGAATCACGTTCTTATCTGGATCCAATCCAGGAATTTCGACATTGTTCATAGTTGTTTTGATGTACCGATCACTTAAGCCTCGTACATAAACGTATTTACCATCTTCTACCGAAACACCTGTGATTCGTTTAGCAGCATCCAAGGCTGTTGCATCCCCTACACTCTTTATCTTGTCGGCCGAAATACCGTCCATCATGATGGTAGATTTTTGTCGGACGTTCAAAACTGCCACCTCGGTGCTACGTACTTTTTTAAACGATAAGACCACCGGTCCTAATACGTTATCCTCTGTGGCCTCCAACATTTCCAAGTTTTTCAGCATGGTTACGTCGTTCTCAATCACTACTACACCAGGTATTTTGATGCCTTGGTATCCAACGTACGAGATATCAAGCGTATAAGTGCCTGGCGCAACATTCAAGGTAAACGCCCCTTGTAGGTCTGTAACCCCTCCGGCATTGATTTCCGGAATTAACACATAAGCTCCTTCGAGTTGATCGCCGGTTTTTGGGTCGATTAACACGCCTTGAATAGTGCCTTGTTGGGCAAAGGCAAAGGATGATAAGAATAAGAATAGAATAATTGATGTATATTTCATTGCAGTTCTTGCATTAAATAATTTCAATAAAGGGAAAACCCGAGCACAATTACCCGAGTTCCCCAAATGTTGGCAGTAGTTACTGTTGTTAATTATATTTATGATCTGTTTCACTAAGATTAAAGGGTATTTAGTATGCTCCGGCTTTCGATGCCCATGTCCATGTAAATACGCTTTCATCAGCTTGTCTTGACCCGCCAGAAGTAACTCCCGACGGCACTGCGCCTGCTACATGATCGGCCAGCTTATCAGATGACACATCGATGTAGATGTTTGTAAACGTCACTCCTACTGCCGTTACTCGGTTAATTTTTTGTCCGTCTTGAATTCCGGTGAAATAAAGGTCGGATAGATCCACCTTCGAGTTCTCATCTACGTTGATGATATCCTCAGATACTCGATCCGTAGAAGAAGTTATGATGGTACCTTTCCTAATTTTATGACCACCAGTGTTTGTTCCTTCTGGACCGTCCAATTCGAAACAATGTCCGGCTGGAGTGATTATAATAACGTTTTCAAGTGTTCCAGACCAAGCTTGATCCGTGTCTATTCCATCATCTCCAACGTTCCAAACAACTACGTTGCTTACGTTAACCGTTCCACCAAACCATTCAATTCCATCATCTTGATTAGCAACAACTTCGATGTTGGATATCGTTGTACCGGATCCAACTCCACCTAACGTTAATCCGTTGATCTCGTTTCCAGAACCAATGTTGGTTCCACCATGACGAATGGAGATGTATTTCAAAACACCTGAGTTATCTGCGGCATCGCTCCCACCGTATAATCCGTTTGGATCTGATGTTGGAATACCTTCAATCTGCACTTCCGTAACATCTCCGTTTGCATTGGATGCCGAAATTGGAGCCTTACCTAAAACGATGATACCGCCCCACAATCCATTGATGTTTGGATTGAGGTTTGGACTTGCAAAGTTTCCGGCAGCCACATCTGCAGCAGTAATGTTGTCGGCAATCGTTGTGAAAATAATGGGTGCCGTAGCAGATCCTTCTGCCATTAACTTGCCTCCTCTTGCAATTAAAAGCGCTGTTGCATTTGCACCGGTTCCGGCTTCACATTTAATAACAGTTCCAGCCTCAATGGATAAGGTTACTCCGGCTTCTACCGTAACCCTGCTTGCAAGTTGATACGTGAAATCTTTGGTCCATGTTGTGTTTTCAGTAATGTTGTTTACAATTACTTTGGTTGTTGCAGGAACCGTGTTGTCAATAATAACCGGATCATCTTCTTTACACGATGAAAGGCTTATGCCAGAAACAACTGCCATAATCATTAATAGTTTGCTTGTTCTTTTCTTGAATATCATTTTCTCTTTCTTT
>JBLHHI010000173.1:0-4508 GCA_047614125.1 Bacteroidia bacterium
TTACTTTTACTTTTTACATTATTATGGATGGGTTGCTGTTGATTATTCAATGGCAACTTGTTGTTTAAACAATTTTATAAAAATGATTTGGAGTTTGATGTGATTAAACAAACTCAGCTTTGAATCAATTTATGTAATCTTGTTGGAAAGAAATTAAATGAACATTTTACTCTTAAGTAATTCCACGAATTTTGGAGAACATTATCTAGACCATGCACACGAATTAATCGGTCAGTTTTTAGGAGAAGTTAAAACTCTACTGTTTATCCCTTTTGCTGGGGTTACAATAACAGATGCGGATTATACCGCCAAAGTTGCAAAAGCGCTGAGTCCGCATGGAATAAATGTAATAAACCTTGCGCAAGCTGAAGACAAGCTTGCAGCCATCAATAATGCTGAGGCCATTGCGGTGGGAGGTGGGAATACTTTTAGATTATTAGAACAATTGTATGAATTCAACCTAATCGAACCCATAAAAAATAAGGTTAATTCCGGTGTTCCATATATTGGTTGGAGTGCTGGATCGAACATTGCCGGTCCATCTATTTGTACTACCAACGATATGCCTATTGTTGAGCCGCCAAGTTTCGATGCATTAAACTTGGTGCCCTTTCAACTCAACCCACATTATACAGAGGCAAGGCTACCCAATCATGGGGGCGAAACTCGTTTGGACCGATTAACGGAGTATGTTCAATTGAACCGAGCCAAAAAAGTGGTTTGCTTGCCCGAAGGCAGTTGTGTTTATGGCGATTTTAAGGGTTTGCATTATCGAGGTGCCGATGCCATGAAGGTGGTAACCTTTGGATCTGTTACAATGTATGAGGCACCGGCTACCAATTTTTTTAATTAAACCCAAATTTTTACCTCAAACTGAACCATATTATTTATACTTTCAATATGTTTGCAATCTAAATAGCAGATATGAAAATAGTTAAAATACTTGTAATCGCTTTAATGTTGTCGCCATTGTTCTTTGTTAACACAGGATGTGGTGATGATCCGGTGGTGACCCCCAAAGACACTACACCCACTCAAGCTGAGGATACCGCCTTTGCTGGATTTAAAATGGGCTTTGATATATACGCCTTGGTTTTAGACAAGAATCAAACCGATGCACATTATGAGTCAGGAAGCAATACCACTAAAATTGATGTTACGGGTTACTCGAAAGCGGTTTCTGGCACGGGCATAGTTGAAGGGAAAGGTATTATTGAACTTACTTTTCCAGGTAAAGCCGCAGCCAGTTTTGATCAAACAAAAGGTGACATTGTAGAAATGGAAATAACTACTGGAACTCCGCCAACCCTAAATGGGTATAGTTGGGATGCACAAAGTAAAATGAAAATTAACATCACCGAATATGGAGATGTGGGAGGAAAAATTAAAGGAACCTTCTCCGGCGTTTTGAAAACAAATGGTATTGGTTCCATTACGGTTGCCAACGGATTTTTTGAAGTTGAGCGATCAGCCGATCAATAATAAATTTTAAAAATAATTTTAAAGCCTTGCGAAAGCAGGGCTTTTTTTGTTTGTAAAATCACACCCAAGTTTCCCAATATTAAGAATATTTTTGCACCGTAACATTTAATTTAACATCATGAATATGCTACATGGTAAAACGGCAATTATCACGGGGGCCACAAGAGGAATTGGCCTAGGGATAGCTGAGAAATTTGCCGCGGAAGGTTGCAACGTTGCTTTTACCTTTGCCAGTTCGGCATCGAAAGCTCAAGAAATTTCAGAGCAACTTGCTAAGAAGTACGGGGTTCGGGTAAAAGGGTATCAAAGCAATGCGGCCTCTATGTCGGAGTCGGAAGCCTTGGTAGCCAGTGTGTTAGAGGATTTTGGAAACATAGACATCCTCATCAACAACGCCGGAATAACCCGAGATAACCTTTTAATGCGCATGAGCGAAGATCAATGGGATGAGGTAATGGAGGTGAATCTTAAATCGGTTTTTAACTTAACTAAATCATGCCTTCGTACCTTCTTAAAGAATAAGGCCGGGTCTATAATCAACATGTCTTCGGTAGTTGGTGTGAACGGCAATGCTGGACAAGCGAACTATTCTGCTTCGAAAGCTGGAATCATTGGATTTTCTAAATCAGTAGCCAAGGAATTGGGAAGTAGAAACATCCGTTGCAATGCCATTGCGCCCGGTTTCATCCAAACGGAAATGACTGAAGTGTTGGACCCCGCAGTGGTTAAAACATGGGTAGATGCCATTCCGTTAAAACGTGGAGGTACCACCGATGATGTAGCCAATGCCTGTCTTTTTCTTGCTTCCGACATGTCTACCTACATAACTGGGCAAACGCTCCATGTTTGTGGAGGTATGCTAACTTAACGAATATTAAGCTATAGAACGCGATGCCACTCGATCAATTAGATGATGGTCAGACTGAAAAGAACATGACATTCTTGGAGCACCTCGAAGCGCTCCGATGGCATCTTTTTCGCTCCATAATTGCCATTGCCATTGGTACGGTGGTGGCCATGATTAACTACAGCTTTATTTTTGAGAAGGTAATCTTTGCCATTAATGATCCGGAATTCCCCATATATCGAGCCTTTTGCAAGCTCTCCCAGTTTTTATATAATTCGGATCGGATCTGTTTTGAGGTAATTCAAATTAATACCCAAAACTTAGAGGTAAGCGGACAGTTTATTTACCTGATGGTGGTTTCTTTTACTGTGGGTATTATTATAGCAACACCCTACATTTTGTGGCAATTGTGGAACTTTTTTGAACCGGCCTTAAAACCATCAGAACGAAAATATACCACGGGCATCGTATTTGCCACATCGGCACTTTTTATGACGGGAGTTTGCTTTGGATATTTTGTTTTATCACCCTTATGCATCAATTTCTTTGTACACTTTAGTCTTTCGGATCAAATTATTAATCAGTTTACGCTCAAATCCTTTGTGTCATTTGTTACCACCCTCACCCTGGCTTCTGGATTAATTTTTGAACTGCCGCTTTTAATTTACACCTTGTCGAAGTTGGGATTGGTAACCTCAACATTTTTGAAAAAATATAGGAAACATTCAGTAATTGTGATCCTAATTATTTCCTCTGTAATTACCCCACCCGATGTGATGAGTCAGATATTGTTAACCATTCCGGTTTATTTTTTGTATGAAGTTGGTATTATTATTGCAAAACGCGTTGAAACAAATGCTCAAATTAAATTAGAAGAATATGAAAGCTAAGATTGCCATTGCCAACGATCATGCCGGAACCGAATTGAAGTTTAAAGTTATGCAACAATTCGCCGATTCGGTTGATTTTGTCAATTTTGGAACGGATGCTACCGACTCGGTAGACTATCCAGACTTTGTTCATCCTCTTGCCGAATCTGTTGAAAAAGAGGAGGTTAGCTTAGGGGTGTTGATTTGCGGAAGCGGTAATGGTGTTTGTATGACGGCCAATAAACATGAAAAAGTTCGAGCTGGCTTGGCATGGACGGCAGAGATTGCTGGACTGGCTCGGCAGCATAACAACGCCAATGTGGTATGCATTCCAGCCCGATTTGTTTCTGAAGAAACAGCGCTTGACATAGTTAAAATATTTCTTGAAACGGAATTTGAAGGTGGTAGACATCAACGCCGCGTTGATAAAATTTCATGCGAATCGATTTGATTCGATAATCTTCCAATACATGGAAATCGTTTAAACACTTCTTCGGTATGCCGTCCATCCATTAGTTCGGCCGTTAAATCTTGACCGGCCCAATGCTCATAATGTTTGCCAGTAAACCAAAGTCCGCTTTACACTTGTGAAAAGCGATTTTCATCGTAAAAATTACTCGAAAGGGCCCGCCCTGTCTTCACAATTTCCACTCGAAACTCACTGTCCTCAGGCGTTCTGAATTCAAAATATGAATCGAACTCAGGTTTTTAGTAACATCGTAGACCCGCCCTTTGAATGCGATCCAAACACCCTCTTTATCAGGCCCATTGTGCAATACCAGTGATCGTGCCGATATCAATTTGAGTTCCTCCATTTTAACGAGCGCTAAATAAAGTAAATTCGCGGGGGAGATGGCTTGTCCATCTATATTAACTATGCGTTTACGAGTCTTTTTTGGATTAATCATAATCTACGTTATTGCTGCCTTTGGATGGCTAACGTACTCGCTCATTAATTTTAGCAACAACGAATACGTACTTAAAGAACAAATACTTAAAGCAGGAAAGCAGGCTTGCGTATTAAATGTTATAGAGCGCGCTAAGGCGGGCGAGATGGGTAAGGAAAACACTGGGAGATATTTCTTGCGTCAGATAGAAATAGATATTGATACGCAGCAGTTGAACGAGTTTTTGACCGCATATAATTACGGCAGCTACATTGCCGAATTTTTAATAAAGCCAGACAGCACCCACAATCTGGATATCAAAGTTTCGGAAACGAAGAAGGAAATGCTGAAGTTGGAATTGGCGCAAAAGAAACGTCTGTATTTTTTCGAGGCAATCTTGCTCACAATCTTAGTTGGAGCAGG
>JBLHHI010000174.1:0-4369 GCA_047614125.1 Bacteroidia bacterium
CGACGTAAACGATTTGCGCATGGAGTTGTACGAGTTGTGCAAAACACTCCAGGGCCGATGAATAAGTTCACATGTTTGTAATAAAATTAGAATGAAAAACGAGTTTACGGCCATGTTGGCCACCCGAGCTTTGATGATCCGATTAATTGATGCTTTGTCGAATGAGCAAATGAATGCAATACCTAATGGCTTTAACAACAACATTATTTGGAATCTTGGTCATGCTTTTGTGGTGCAGCATCAATTAACCTATGGCCTATGTGGCTTAAAGTTTGACGTGAGCCCAACAATGATTGAAGAGTTTAAAAAAGGCAGCAAGCCACAGCGAGCCTTTTCGGCAAATGAAATTATTGATTTGTGCGAACGTCTATTGACGTCGCATGCCAAGTTTGAAAAAGATGTTGAAAAAGGAATTTTCAAAAATTACGTTTCGTACACAACGAGCTATGGAGTTGAGTTGAACAACATAGAACAAGCCGTTGGTTTCAATAACATGCACGAAGCTTTACATTTGGGCTATGCCATGGCGTTGGCTCGCGCTGTCTGAATTCAAAATATGAATCGAAATCAGGTTGTGAGGTACAAGGTGTAAATCAAGCACTCCGCAGCCCAATTAAAGTTAAACTGGTCAACACTAAACAGGGAAATTTAATTTTTACATCATTAATCCTCCATCATCAATTCTCAATCCTCCATTCTTCATGCAACCTTTTGCCCTTTTAAAGAGACTATACCAATATGGAAGTATCGAATATTTTCACTATCTTTGGTAAGGAGCTAAACTGCCTAATTGCTGATTGAGGATTTATGTTAAAGATGTATAGGAACGTATTAAATTTTTTCGCCATGGTCATATTGGCTGCTCTTACATTAAGCGCCTGTAAATCAACAGAAAAGAAAGATTTCGAAAACAATCAGCCAGCTACATCTCACAAAATTCCAACCATTAAAATTGAGAATTACGTCAATCGATTGTTCATTGATTTGGTGGGTCGTTCAGCATTGGAAGGCGAAATAACCTCAGAGGCGGATACGCTTCGCGAAAACAATCTCAGCGCGGACGCTCGAATAAAGCTCATCAGAAAACTTCAAACCGATAAATTGCCGCGCATTGGCGACAGCAGTTATTGGGTAGCCTATCACCAGCGTTTTTTCGACATTGTTAAATCACGCATGGTGGAAGGAGCTGCCAACGGAGAGTTTACGAGATATGTTGGACTTGCCAATTTTTCGCTGCGCATTGCTCGGCTCGAAGGAGATTCCATACGTGTTTATCAAGCATTGGAGCAAATTGCCAGAAATCAGGCGGTGGTGGACGCGCATTACACATATAGAAGCGATAGCATGACCATAAACACCTTGTTTGCCATATTGATGGATAACAATGTGTATGACAACATTAACATGAATACATTCAACTTTGTGAATGCCAGCTTCGATGATCTCTTTTTTCGATTTCCTTCCCAGGCTGAGTTCTTAACGGCCTTCGACATCGTAGAAAAAAACATTCCCGGCAGCATTTTAGGAAATTTTGCATCCACTAAATCAGAGTACTGCCGTGTGCTAACTGCCTCGGATGAGTTTTATGAAGGTTTAATTCGTTGGACGTATTTGAGCTTACTTGGCAGAGAATGCACGAGTCAAGAAGTGGCCAACCACTTTGGCAGCTTATACGAAACCAAAGACCTTAAATTACTGCAAGAACAAATAATGAAAACAGATGAGTATGCCGACTTCTAAAATTATATTACTGGTTTTTGCATTGTTTTCGGTGGCAGTTTTTTCTGCTTGCGAGAAGGATGTAGTGACAACTTTTGGAGTAAATGATGTGGATGTATTGGATGGCAGCTTGAATAAAGACAAGGCCAAAACCAATAAACAATACATCTCCATTCTGTATACCACCCTTAAAAAACAAGCCATTGCTTCCTCCGAATTGGTTAAAACTGAGCGTGTAATTGAATCGTTTGGAGATAAAAACCTAATTCATGAAATCATCATTAGCAATTACATGAACGCTCCGGATGTGCTCTTGCCAACAGATTCGTTGATGCGATCAGATTTGAATAACTTCATTATTGATACCTATAAGATATTTTATGTTCGGATACCCACTGAAATAGAGGTTTCATTTTTTAGAAATTACTTAGAAGCCAACCCAGATGTTGGGGTGGAGTTAATGTACATGGCGTTTGCATCGAGCGATGAGTTTCAATTTTATTGAGAAAAAAAAGCATGAAGAGGAGATCATTTATTAAAAAGGCGGCCTTGGCCGGCGCAGCAAGTACCTTTCCGTACATTCTTCCTTCGGGAAGACTTTTTGCAAAAACGAATGCCGAATTAGCCGAACATGTTGTGTATGTTTTGTTTGCGGGAGGAGTTCGACAACAAGAAGCTGTTTTGCAGCGATACCTATCTGATAGCCAGGGGCTAAATATAGAAGGGAACATTATGTACAACATGCTTAATGGATCCAACCCAGATCGAAAAATTGTTTATGGAACAACCCCATCAGGCGATCCTGATGGCAGTCTTCCAATTCCACAACTGCTCAGCTCCACCTTGCAATCGCAAGGGCTATTGATGCCGGAAGTAGAAGCAGTAAACGGAGGCCATTATGGAGGCTTAACTTCTTTGTTAACCGGTAATCGAGCAACAGCACAAGGATTAAAAGTCCGGCCCATATATCCAACAATTTTTGAATACTTACGTCGCCACCGAGGATTTAAAGCTTCGGATGCATGGTTTGTTGGAAGTGGGATTGGTAACTCATTTCCCTTGCTCAATTCGAGCAATCACCCAAACTATGGAACGGGATATGGAGCCAACTTTGTTGCCCCAAGCATCACCTTTGGTTCGGAAGGAGAAGATGTTTTATCGAACGCCAAAATATACCATCCGTTGGAAGAGCTGGAACCAACAGCCAAAATGAGAGCCTTCCTGAACAATTCGTTTCG
The DNA here is from genome assembly GCA_047614125.1 of Bacteroidia bacterium. Taxonomy (GTDB): domain Bacteria; phylum Bacteroidota; class Bacteroidia; order NS11-12g; family UBA9320; genus JBLHHI01. The sequence goes on from JBLHHI010000174.1 coordinate 2,958, forward strand.
AATCAAAAATGGAGATGTGGATGGAATTCGCAATGACGAAGGTGAAAAAGCGGACATCAAAACATTTATCCGCGACATGTTTAATAAAAAGCAATCGAACAGCATTGCCGCACCACCCATAAGTGATAACTCAGATTTAAGAACGGTGGGTCATGCCGCGGAAGTTTTAAAGTATTTTAAACCAAAAATTTTAGTCGTAAACCTTACAGCGGTTGATGGCTGCCATGCCAACTTTACCGGATATTTAAAGAGTCTTCATCGAGCAGATCATGCCGTTGGATGGCTTTGGAACTACATCCAAACCGAAATACCTCAAATGGCCGGGAATACCATTTTGATGACCAGCCCAGAGTGTGGCCGGAATGAAAAGCCCAATCCAATTCAAGATTCAAACGACTGGTATGCTTTCGACCACAGCGGCGATTACAACACCTCCAGAGTTTTTACCATGATGGCTGGGCCCAATGTACCGCAAAACATGATTCTTGGCGCCGATGGCAACCGAATTGGAAGAACCACCGATAATGTGTTAACCATTGCCGAAATTTTTGGAATCAAAGATGCCGTAAAAGCATCTGGACTTATTGATCCAGCAGCACGCTCAATATTTGATCAACTGTAATGATGAAGCGCCTTTTATCCATATCAATCATCCTTTTACTCTGGTCCTGCTCGGGCGAAGAACCCGAAGTGCTGAACCCATATGATGGTGCAAACCCGGGAATAAGCAATGACGTTGTTACAGGTGTGGATGTAGAGGTGAGTCCAACATCCATCCAAGGCCTACATAAAAACATATTTAAACCCACATGTGCAAACTCGGGATGTCACGACGGCAATTTCGAACCGGATTTTAGAACCATAGAAAGTTCATACAATACCCTGGTGAATCAACCCATTATTAAAAACGATCTTACAAACCCTCTTGCCAAAAGGGTGGTTCCAGGCAATTCTGCGGCAAGTATGTTGATACGTCGGTTGGAAATTGACCTAAATGGAAATTCAGGAATCATGCCGTTAATAACCGAACAAGGCAGCGATTGGTACGCCAAAAAAGATGAGTACATCGCAAACATAAAAGCATGGATCGATGGCGGAGCCCTCAATCAACGCGGAGATTCATCTTCAGCGCACAACTTGCCGGTTCAAATGTTGGGTATGGCGGGTTATTACGCTGGCAGTCAGGCTACAAGAATGGGTCGTTATGAACCATTGCGAGTTCCCTCGGGAACATCGAGTGTTGAAATATTTGTTGCCTTTCAAGACGAAACTTTGCAACCTGCAAACCTCTTAAATGTACAAATAGATACCAGTACAAGTGCCTTTGATTTTGATTCAACGCAGCGAATAAGCATGAGCTTTCAGGCCTCACCACTGCTCATTACTGGTCCATTAAATACGGAAGTGAGCTG
>JBLHHI010000175.1:0-4234 GCA_047614125.1 Bacteroidia bacterium
AATGTAGCCTTAGGGATGCTTTCAATGATCAATAGACCATGTTTATGCTGAATTGAACTCTCTTCTTCCAATGCTTTTTCGAGCCCAAGCGTAATCATGTTAAACTGAACAGGAACTTGTTTATCCATGCCGCCATTTTTGGTAGTAACTTGAATTTTCCCACTTTCCATACCAAGACTTGTACTTCCAACTCGAATAATTTCAATTCGCACCTCTTCGGATTCGCCCGGAAGAATCACAAATGCTTTGTTCGTAAATCTCAATTCTTCAAGATCACAGCTTACATCGGTTATCTCAATGGTTTGATTTCCGGTATTGGTTAGAACTAAGATAAAGTTGGTAATAAAACCGGGACCCACATCGCCAAAGTTGATGGACGTAAATGCACTTTTTAGTTCATAAATAGATGCAGCTACAGAGTTGTTACTAATGCTCGTTATGCGATTTAAAAATTCTGGGTGATCAACATAGGGGTTCCGATTCTTCTGATATCCAAATATGGCCTCATTGCGATCTCTCGACTCTTGACTAGGCATATAGGTAGTTGACCAGCTTCTTAACACACTTTCCTGTCCGGTTAAAAATGAAGAATAATTGGTGTACCGAGTGGCAAAGTAAAACATAGCTCGTGCCACATCGCCTTTGTGTAGATCTCTTGGTTCAAACTCGCTGCTATTGGCCTTCGATCCTCCAACTTCCCATGTAGAGCTGGATACAATATTAAAGGGGTAATTCCCCCTTCGACTGTTGGCTCCAACATCGGTTGGAAAAAGGTGGTGGATGTCGGCTCGTTCCGGTTCGTTGCTGTTAAAAAGGCTTTGTGGCCAAGTATGTTCGCAATTAAAGCCGTTGTCGTTGGCACCTGATCTGGAATTAAAGGTGGCCGTTTTACCAGTATAAACGCAAGTAACTACGCCCCCGCTGTTGTCTATGTCGGAATACATAGCATCTCGAGCACCATTGTACCCAAGGTTCTTGTAATTTTTGGCCAATATGCTTTTCAACTCGTCTTTTAAATCTTGTTCCCAAAGGTTTTTGGTGGAGGCGTAATACGACTCTGCATACGCTCCTTGGCCGGTTACATCGATTGAATAGCTGCCCGAATTGGAGTTGGTTTTAAGCACAATCTCGGAATTGTACGAAACATTGTGCGTTGGTTCGAACTTGAGCGTTATGTCGTAGCTTCCTTGTGCTGGAATAGATAAAGATCCCGGTTCTGCTTTTATGTCGGCATTGTGCGAAATGAATTCAACGTCGACCGAATGTTTGTATAAGTTGATGATTTTGACGTATTTAAGATTGTAGTTTCCAACTACGGTTTCGTCAAAAACTATTTTTTTTGTGGATAAGGTAAGTTGGCTGAAGACGTTGATGTTGAGTAACATGAACGCGATGAATAATCCTTTTTTCATATGTATTACAAAGATATGATTTATTGACACGGGTGCGTGTCGGGTGGATATCATTTGTTTTATTCGGAAGGGAAGGTTTAATGCGAAAGTCAAACGATTCCCACCCCCAAAACCATCGTTCTTAAACTCGAATGGCTAATTTTGCGTCACTATGTCGAACCCCTCCTTGCACGCCATTAGTCCGATCGACGGACGTTACCAATCAAAAACCGAAAAATTATCTCCCTTTCTCTCCGAATTTGGGTTAATCAAATACAGAGTTAAGGTCGAAATTGAGTACATTATTGCGTTAGCACGAACTGGGATATCTGCCCTTAAACCCTTGCTAAATGCAGAAGTTGAACAAAAACTGAGAAGAGCGGTTGATGACTTTTCGGAAGCAAATGCTGAAGAAATAAAAAAAACAGAAAGGGTTACCAACCATGATGTTAAGGCGGTTGAATACTTTGTGAAAGGAATTTTGGAAAAAGCTGGGATTGGAGAAATTCAAGAGTACGTGCACTTCGGACTTACTTCGCAAGACATTAACAACACGGCAGTTCCATTGAGTTTAAAGGATGCAACCAATGCGGTTACGCTTCCTATGCTCAACGAGGTAATGGATGTACTTACCGCCATGAGCACCAAGTGGAAAGACGTGCCGATGCTGGCGAGAACCCACGGACAGCCAGCATCTCCAACGCGTTTGGGCAAAGAAATATTTGTTTTTGTAGCTCGATTGCAAGAACAAGTTCGGCAATTGGAAGCCATCGAATGGCCGGCAAAGTTTGGTGGTGCAACAGGAAATTTTAACGCACACTTTGTGGCCTTCCCAGAAATATCTTGGGTTGATTTTGCCGAAAGCTTTGTCACATCATTGGGTTTAAAACGATCAGAACCAACTACTCAGATCGAACACTACGATAATTTAGCCGCGAAGTTTGACGCTATGCGCCGCATAAACGTAATTCTTATTGATTTGTGCAGAGATGTATGGACCTATGTAAGTATGGAATACTTCGGGCAAAAAATTAAAAAAGGAGAAGTGGGATCATCCGCTATGCCGCATAAGGTAAATCCAATAGACTTCGAAAATGCAGAAGGAAACCTTGGAGTGGCAAATGCCTTGCTGAATCATTTATCCGAAAAGTTGCCGATATCTCGGCTTCAACGCGATTTAACCGATTCGACCGTTTTGCGGAATGTGGGTGTTCCGTTGGCACATATGAACATTGCCTTTCATTCACTTCTTAATGGATTGAATAAGTTGATTTTAAATGAAGATAAGCTGCATGCAGATCTGGAGAAAAATTGGGCAGTGGTTGCAGAAGCCATCCAAACAATTTTACGCCGAGAGGGTTATCCTAAACCGTACGAAGCATTAAAAGATCTAACCAGAACACATGCGGTGATGAATCAAGAATCCATTCATGCCTTTATTAATGGTTTAAATGTTAGTGCAGAAGTTAAAGCGGAGTTATTAGCCATAACGCCCTTTAATTATACTGGTCTATAAGATTAAGTAAATGTCGAATAAAAAAACACTCGTTCTTGGTGCAAGCACCAATCCTGCTCGATACGCATTTAAAGCCATTAATCGATTGCGCGAAAGTGGGCATGAAGTGATAGCGCTCGGATTAAGAGAGGGAAAGGTGGCCGATGTAAACATCGATGCCAAAGCTCAATGGTATCAAAACGTGGATACGGTTACCATGTATCTTGGAGCGCCTCGACAAGTGCAGTATTACCAATACTTAATGGCATTAAATCCAAAGAGAATTATTTTTAACCCAGGGGCCGAGAATGAAGAATTGGAACAGCTTGCAAGCAAGAACGGAATCGAAACTATTGAAGCCTGTACACTTGTTATGTTATCCATTGGGAATTATTAATTTCGACCCAAGAATTTACCTCCGATAATTTATGAATAAAAGCATTCGTTTATACGCAATTTTGCTTCTAAGTGCCTTAACCATGATAGGTTGTGGGAAAAGCAAAACAAAACTACAGAAAGAAATTTCTGATCTGGAAAGCATGCCCAACGCCACGCCGGAAGACAAGGCAAGAATCGTGGGTTTTTATTTAGAATATGCGAACGAGTACCCGACCGATAGTGTGAGCAAGGAATATTTGATTACTGCCACCATTTACAATTATGCTACGGGCAAAAATGATGTGGCGATTGCACTGGGCAATCAGTTTTTGAATACCTACGACAGCTGTTCGCAAACACAAACCGCTGCAGTTGCCATTGCGAAGAGCTATCATAAAAAAGGAGCGTCAGACAGTACAATTTCGTTTTACAACAAAGCCTTGCACATGGGTCAAATCGATGATTCAGACTTATTTAAACTGTTAAATGCTTATACTAATGTGGGTGCTGGAAACGACGATAAAAAGGGTCCTTCGGCGCTTATGAAGGCCGCAGATATTACGTATTATCTCATTGGCCCCGATTCGGCAGCCCCAATCTATAAACAGCTTTGGATGCGATTTGGGAAAAGTCCATTGGCTCCAGCAGCTATGTTCCGACAGGCCCAAATGGAGGAAGAAAGCAAACACATTGACGATGCTGTAGCAACGTTAAACGAATTGATTAAAACCCATCCAAAAAGTAATTTTGCTAAGGATGCACAAATCATGATATCAAAAGACTTGATTGGCAAAACGGACGAAGAAAAACTTGAAATAATAACAAAGGGTTTAAACTAAGTAGTAACCTGAGTTCGATTAATCCTTGCGGTTCAGAACGCTTGTCAATAGTGAGATGCGAATGAAAATTGTGAAAAAATAGCGGGCTATTTTGAACGATTTTTATGAAGTAGATTGCTGTTGCCAAGTGG
>JBLHHI010000176.1:0-4120 GCA_047614125.1 Bacteroidia bacterium
GAAGTTAGAAAATTGGCAACGGCTGATTCTGCCTTGGCCTTTCAATTAGATATTGATAATTGGGAGGGCATACTTTCGAATAACAGAAAGAATCGTGATTCTTTAGCCGTTCCAATACCCGGTGCCAAAGGAAATATATCCATAAGTACAGGAGCTACCTATGATGGAGAATATGTGTACGATACTGTGTCGAGTGGTTCATACGAGTATAAGACATTTTTTAACCGAGAAGTATTTCTTGGCTTGCAGAATAACAACGAAGCAGGCGCATGGGCAGAAACAAAGGCCGGAGCGGTGATAACCGCCACCAACAGCTTTACCTCTAATACCGGTGGTGACACCACTCAAACTCGAACCGTTGGCTATCACATCGAAGACAATGACCGAGGAGATTATCACAGCATCGACATTTTAAAGGATACAAAAAATGGGGTACCTGCCTTCCGACTCGTAGGTGGTGCCACCAGTTGTCCGCATGAACCGAATACACAGCGTAGGTATCTCGGCGAAATATCCATCTATCCGCCCGAGCGCAACAATGTTCCATCAAACGGTGAGGCCACGTTTACCGTCAACCTCGTCAACAACAGCCAGAGCGATGAAACTCAAACGTATGCCATTCGGGTACTTCCTGAAAGCAATTTGGATGGAGCCATCATTAAAATTGGCGGAACAGTCATCAACAACAGTCCGGCCTATTATACCATTCCTCCTCGCCAATTAATGCAGGTAAAGCTCACCGTAGCACGAGGACCTCTGGCAACAACCTATAAGGGGTTACAAATTTTGATATCGGCGGGTTGCGAGTGGGACGACTTATATGAGTTGGTTTCTTCGGATGTGGTAACTTTTGATGTCAACTTCCAAAGCGAATGCAGCGAGGTAGGCATTTACAGGCCAGTTGAGAACTGGGTTCACAACGCCAGTATGGGCGATTACATGGACATGGCATTCTCAAATTACGATGCGAACGACGAGAATCTCGAATCACTCATTTTACAATATCGCCGAGCCGGCAAGGGTTGGGAAGAAGCCATTGAAGTGCCAAAAGACAGCTTAAAGCAAAAGTTTTATGATGTACGCATCCTAAACAAACACTGGCCAAATGGAGATTATGAGCTGCGCGCAATGGCCAATTGCAAGGATAAAATATCGCAAGTCCGATATTCCGACCTTGTTCCGGGAAAGGTGGATCGCAGTCCGCTTTCCATGTTTGGAACCGCATATCCATCCGATGGCATCCTCAACATTGAGGATGTAATAATGGTGGAATTTGATAAAGACATCGATCAAAGCATTGCCTACATACCAGGTAAAATTGCTTTGCAACGTGACGATACAAAGGAATTTATACCCATAACCTATAGTATTAAAGACGGCCAGCTAATCATTAAGACTTCTCCTGATAGCTTAATCGATAAATTTGAGGGTATAAAACTCAATGCCGTGGTGTCTCAAATAGAAGATTTGAGTGGAAACCAATTGCCAGAGCCAATTATCTGGAGTTTTGTGGTAAACCGTTCACCGGTGTATTGGGCCCCCAGAAACATAGCCTACTCTGTTGAGCGGGGTTCTCCGGGCAGCTTTACCGCAGCGCTGAAGAATGTTGGACCCTCCATGGCCAATTTCACGCTTTCCAAATACCCATTGTGGTTGATTCCCGGAAGTCTCTCCGGAACCGTAGCTGGTTTAGGTGGCAGCACAGACATTGACTTCACCCTTGTCAGCGACATTAATCCTGGTACCTACATCGATACCATTATCGCAGAATCAGGTGGATACAAGTTGATGCTTGTTGTAAAAGTGGAAGTAGTGACCCCTGCGCCAAAGTGGGTAGGTCAAACGTTAAACCCAGCGGATTTTCAATACAACATGAGTGGCATCTTCCAATTCAGCGTAACCGATTTGGATGCGCCGTTATCAGCCGACACAAAAGACGCGATTGGCGTTTTTATCAACGATTCTCTTCGAGGTCGTGGGTACATTCAATACGTACCGCAACTGCGAAAATATATGGCCTTTGTCACGATTTATAGTACCAGTACAAATCTTGATTCTATGCAATTCCGTATGTGGGATGCCAATCCCGGGTTGCAATACTTGGCTAAGGAAAGCAAGGCATTTAAGGCCAATTCTGTGCTCGGCCAATCTCAATCGCCATTTATTATGCACCCACAAGGTGTTTTTCAAACCATATACTTGACGAAGGGATGGAATTGGTTTAGCTTGTTTGTCAAGAACCCAAACTCCTCGCCCCAAAACCTCTTTGCCGATGCGTTTAAAGATACGCTTACGGTAGTGAAGAAACATGGAGAATACGTCCAATACCTGAATAGTACGTGGCACGGCGACTTTGATACACTGTATCCGGGGGAAGGCTACATGATTAACGTTCCTCAGGCCGATACCGTAGAGATCTATGGGGCCATTGCAGGAGCCATTCATACACCCATTGAAGGCAATAACACCTGGACTTGGGTTGGGAACACCGACTTATTTGGAACATCCGTCAACGACAAATTGGGTAACCTAACATCCGAAGACGGTGATATCATTAAATCGGAAGACGCCTTTGCGTTATACAATAATTCGATAGGGAAGTGGGTTGGAAACCTTTCGTACATCGATCCGGGAAGTGCTTATAAGATTAGAACAGCCGTGCCTGGAGAATTTAAAACCACCAAGTTGTACAAAATTTTGCCGGATTGGAATTTGGCCTATTCAGCGTATGAATACAACATGAACATAACCAGTGAGCTGCTCATGGGCTCGCAACGAGTTGACGACAGTCATTTCATATTAGGCGCCTTTATTGATGGCGTTTGTCAAGGAGTTGGACAGCCCATCTATTCCAAAGAGTTGAATCGATTTGTGATTTATCTTACCGTATTTGGCGACTCTTCTTCGAACGGTAAGCCCATTATCTTGAAGCTCTATGATACCGATTTGGCCTCTGAACTTGCCATAAACTATACCGTGCTCCAGTTTACAGGCGACAACATTGTTGGCACCGTTAGCAGACCTACACCAGTATCCATAAAAGCTTTGGGCATCAATCCAATCTTAGTTTCGGGCATTGCTATGAACACGTATCCCAATCCGTTTGACAATGATTTCTTTCTAAAACTGAAATTGCCAAATGCGGTAAAAACGGATATCTACATGGTGGATGTAATGGGTAGAAGAATGGTTTCTATATACAAAGGTGATTTAACCCATGGACTTTCTGAGTTTTATGTGCGGGCCAACCATCTGAGCCGCGGAGTGTATTACCTTGTGGTTGAAGCCGATGGGCAGATCATGCAACGAATGGTGATTCGACAATAGCACACAACGATATTTTTAAAGGCGGGTTGCAGCTGTTACGGCATCCGCCTTTTGATTATGTGGTATCCAACAAATTAGTAACTACTTGTACTTTGAGATTTTAGGCAACGATGTTTTGAGCATGCGTGGAAGGTACACAGGGCTCATTCTTTCAAGGCTGTATTTGTTCCGCTGCGGTTGAAGAGAAGTGCCTTTTCGATGGGAGGTAAGTTGCCGGATATATGCGCTAAATATTTTTTGCGCATATATAATAAAACGGACTATTAAATTAAATAAAACCAAATATGAAAAAATTAATTATTCCAATGGTTGCCATTTTCTTCCTTTTTTCATGTAAGGATGATGCCACACTAAACCCTTATAAAACCAACTTGTTTTTTGCATCCAAATAGGAGCTTTCGGCTCTTACGATAGACCCGACCTTGGTCGACGGAGGGATTCAAATCACGGATATTTATAGTCAACTTAATGATTGTAGCAAGGATGATTTAAACAAATACGAGACTGATAAAACAGGTGTATATGATGAAGGAACAACTAAATGTGATCCCACAGATCCACAAACTTCCTCATTTACATAGTCATTTGATGCGTCCGAAACAAAGCTGACTGAAGATGGCGAAACATCCGACATAAACGAAAAGACCGAAGCAACATTAAATTTTGAATTTTAAATGTTGAATGTTGAATTGGCTTATTCAGGAATGCATCCTTCATTAACCTTTAAACCTGAGTTCGATTAATCTTTTCAAATTCAGATTTGTATAGAACCCAAGTAGTAAGGCGAAAACAG
>JBLHHI010000177.1:0-4108 GCA_047614125.1 Bacteroidia bacterium
CTGTACTTATTGCAAACGGTGAGTTATTACATGGTCAACTTCCAGAAACAACATTTGCTTTCTGAGGAGCATAAGAACCAACTTGTTGTGTGGGAAAAAGCGTTAAAATCGAGTGTGGTTTTAAGTCAAACCAATTCTCACCGCAAAGTATTTGTTAATGAGTTTTATGAGGCATTAAAGCTAAAGAAGCACGCTTTGCTCAAGTTTGAAATTGGCTCCTTAGATAGGCTTGCTGCATCCTCTGATCTTGACATTGCCGTGCTTAAAAAGGATGTTTTGGGAATGGTCTCGATTTGCAAAAAGCACTTTTTGGTAGAGCGGATTTCGACAAACAAAAAGTCGTTTATGTCCACCATTGAGCTCTTTTTTAAAGATGGCTCTTTCCTCAGTATAGATTTAATCCATCAGTTCAAACGAAAGAACGTTCAGATGATGGAAATGTCTCAATTGCTCAATTCAGCAAAACCTAATAAACATGGGTTTTTTGTGCCTGAAAAGAGGTTTGATATGGAATACGCGTTACTGTTTTACACACTCAATAATGCCCGAATTCCGCATAAGTACTACAGCTATTTTGAGGGCGAAAACGAGCAATCTCGATACAAAACGTTTTGCTATTTGAATTTAAAGTATGCGCTAAACTTTGATTGCTACGGACAGTTATTTGTGGCAAGCACCACTTCGCGAAAAGCCATTTCAGATACAGTTGCCAGGCAGTCTTTTTCTTCGGCTTCGCAAAAGTTGCGTGACAATTGTAATTACGTTTTGGATACGGCAAGATCCTTTGTTTCAAGCAGAGGGTTTATTGTAACGCTAAGCGGAGTAGATGGCGTTGGAAAATCGACCATCGTTCAGGAGGTGAAAACCGAAATAAAGAAACGGCATCGCAAAGAGGTTGTTTTGCTTCGTCACCGCCCTGGAATCCTTCCCATTTTGAGTTCAATTCGGCATGGAAGTGTTAAAAAAGCCGAGCAGGTAGCGTCTGTTTCCAAACCCAGAATGGGAAGGAACAAGGGTACAATTTCTTCTCTGTTTCGCTTCGGGTACTATTATTTGGATTACATCATCGGGCAGGTTTACGTGTATTTCAAATACGTGCTGCGCAACAAAATTGTGCTTTACGATCGGTACTATTTCGATTTTATAGCTGATAGCAAACGCTCCAATATCAACCTTGATAAACGGCTAATTAAGCTGCTATACTTCTTTGTTCTCAAGCCTAGATTAAACATTCTTCTGTGGGCAGATCCCTTGGAAGTTTACCGGAGAAAGCAGGAGTTAGATCCCGAAACGGTTTACGAATTGACTTCAGATTACCGTATCCTATTCGGAGATTATAGTCGGAAATACCGAAAAAGCACATATCGGACAATTAAGAATGTTAAGGTGGATCATACCGTGGAAGCCATCATGGAAGAGTTTATGAAAGTCGCTTAACGTAAAAGATAAACCATGAAAACTGTACTTATAACGGCCTATGCCGTAAATCCATACAAAGGCTCTGAAGATGGAGTTGGTTGGAACATTTCGAACGAAATTTCCAAAAAGTATAAGGTCATTCTTATCACCAGAAAAAACAATATACCGCATATTGCGCGATACATGAAAGAGAACCCGGACGCATGTGTAAACATGGAATTTCATGGGTTTGATTTACCTGCTTGGGCCATGTGGTTTAAGAAGAGGATTGGCGAACGCGGCTACGTATTGTATTTCTATTTCTGGCAGATGTTTGTGGCCTTGTTTGCTAAGCAAAAAGGGTTTCAGTTTGACCTTGCTCATAGCTTGAATTTCCACAGCGATAGTCAGCCTAATTTTCTGTGGATGTTAGGCAAACCAACTTTTTGGGGGCCGGTTGGCCATCATCCAAAAGTGCCAAAAGCATACGTTTTATCTCAGTATGGATTGTTCACATTTTTAAAGGATAGACTCTATTTCTCGGTTAAATGGATGATGCGGAATTTAGACCCATTCTTCCACCTGGCGGTTAGTAAATCGGTAAGGATTTTCGCTATAAACAGTACTGTTGGCAACGTTATGGGCGCACCAAATAGTAAGGTCACTATACTGCCCGCGGTGGCGAGTGAATCGGTGGACGATTTCAATACAAGTCAAGCCACTTTCAAGGTGCTTTCAGTTGGTCGGTTTCATTACATGAAAGGCTTTGACCTGACCATTAGAGCATTTGCACAATTCCTCAAATTCAATGAAAACCACAAACAACCAATTCGTCTTGTGTTGGTAGGAAAAGGAGAGGAGGATAAAAAGCTTCAAACTCTGGCTTCAGATCTTGGTATAGATAGTTTTATCGACTGGGTGCCGTGGGTTGATAAAAAGAAAATGGATGAGATTTATAGAGATGCTAGCGTATTCCTTTTTCCTTCACACGAAGGTGCTGGAATGGTTATTCCGGAGGCGATGAGCTACGGACTGCCCGTTGTTTGTTTTGATAATGAAGGGCCAGGAGAACTTGCAAAAGAAGGTGCTTTGAAAGTTGTTTATTCAACATATCAGAAATCTGTAAATGCGTTTGCTCAGCGGCTTGGGCAACTTTATAGGAGCCCAAAAGATTGCTACGATTTAGGTTCGGCCGGCCGGACACGCTTCCAACAAGAATTTACATGGGAGCACAAGGGAAACGTTATTGCGAGCGCTTATGATGAGTTGCTAAATCAGGATGAAAAGCCAAAAACAATTGCAGTTTTTCATCCATCATCAGAATTGTATGGCGCTGATCGCATTTTGGTAAACGCACTAAACGCACTTCCAGGCGATGTAAACAAGCGTGTTTATCTCAAGTTTAACGGTCCGCTTGTTCAGTTTATTCGTGAAAATGTAAATAATGTAGAAGTTGAGATTGTAGCATTCATGCCCATTATTTATAGGGAAATATTTACGCCAATTGGGATTTTCAAGTTCGTTTTTGAGTGGGTTAAGTTCGTTGGTTTTGTCAAACGAGAACACAAAAGCCACAGTTTCATTTCGGCCTATATCAATACCTTATCTACCGCTTTTATTTTGCCAATTGCTAAATGGCATAACATTCGAAATTACATTCATGTTCATGAGATAATTGACAGCCCAAGAGTGATAGGGTGGGCAACCGCTATGCTGTGTCAAAAGTTCGCAAATCGTGTTGTTTGCGTATCGCAGGCGGTTCTCGATGGGGTGAAACGATATGTTCCCGAGCTGGACGAAAAAACACTTGTTCTGCATAATGGCATTGAGCCTATAAATGCTAAAAATGCAAACGAAAATGGGAAACTCAATTTCTATCTTTTTGGACGGATAATGCCGAAGAAAGGCCAGTGGTATTTGATGGAAGCCTTGTCGTTTATTCCCAAGGAAGCGCTCAAAAATTGTCGATTCATTTTAATGGGGGGAGTATTACGAGGCAATAGTCATTTGATGGATGAATTGGAGGAATACATTACATCGTTAGGAATAAAATCTTGCGTTGAGATAAGGGATTTTGCCCCCAATATTGTCGATGCCATGAGTGATGCGCATGTGTGTCTTGTGCCATCAATGATGAAAGATCCGTTTCCTACTACAGTTTTGGAAGCCATGTCAGCAAATAGACCAGTTATTGCCACAAATCATGGTGGTGCAAAAGAGGCAATTGTAGATGGAGAAAGTGGGCTTTTGGTTGCTCCTGATGAACCTGAAAAATTGGCGAATTTCATTCTAAGTTTAATAAGAGATTCGTCTTTGCGCAAGAAACTTGGAAATAACGCGAGTCTTCGATTTCGGAAGAATTTTACACTCCAACATTTCAATTCTAACTGGAAGAATTTTAATCGAAGACACTCCTTTGTTTAAGCTGTTTTTGTCCTAATATGGGAAATAAGCTCGCAGAAAGCTCGAATATTTCTTCTAATATGAAGTGTAAATAACTGATAATGAATTTAGTAGGAGTTTGGTGTGCCCTTCGCAATGAAAGGGGAAAGGATACTACCATGGGAAAACGTTCTATAACTCCATTCACTCTGTTTATTGGTGTTTTATCTGGCTATGCTCAGGTAGAAATTACAACGGTTGTTACACCCTAAATCACGGTTTTTGATGCTAGTGAAACATTTACCATTAAGGTGAGAAACGATGAGCC
>JBLHHI010000178.1:0-3957 GCA_047614125.1 Bacteroidia bacterium
GTTGGTCAAGATCTGCAACGCAGCTTTCACATCATCCACCAAGCCTTGCTCGAATCGGCCGATTTTAATCTCTACGAATCCGACGAAATACTTAAAAAGCGGTTAACCAAATTAAGTGGGGTTGAGTTTGGACAAGTTCCGTTTTTCCGAAAAATGAAGGTCGTCGAATTTGCACAAAGCCCGCAGATTACCTTTGGAAAGAACTTTGACCTTCTGATTGAACATCTTCAAGATCATGCTCGACTAGGCATCGATCAACACATATTTTCGGAAACCAGTAAACAATTGGAGCGGCTCGAAACCATTTTCGAAGACATTGGCAAATCCGTGTCCTTTAGCCCAGTTTACCTGGGATTAAGCCATGGATTTTTAGATAAAGAACACCACCTGGCGCTGTACACCGAGCACGAAATATTTGGAAGGCATTACCAATACAAGTACAAAAAGCGTTTTACTAAAAGTCAGGCGCTTACACTCCGTGAGCTGAGCAATCTTAAACCGGGTGATTTCATCGTTCACATCGATCATGGCGTGGGTCGTTTTGAAGGCTTGCAAAAAATTGAAATGGGTGGCCGTATTCAAGAGGCGGTGCGCTTAACCTATCGGAACAACGATTTGCTGTATGTTAACATCTCATCGCTTCACAAGATTTCGAAATATACTGGTAAAGAGGGATTTACACCAAAAATCAACAAGCTTGGCAGCGATACTTGGAGCAAGGTAAAATCCAAAACCAAAAAACAAGTTAAAGACATTGCCCGCGACTTGATTAAGCTTTATGCCAAGAGAAAGACGGAACCGGGCTTTCAGTTTACACCAGATAATTACTTGCAGGTGGAGCTGGAAGCCAGTTTTATATATGAAGATACTCCTGATCAGAGCAAATCGACCGAAGATGTTAAAGCAGATATGGAATCTCCCCACCCGATGGATCGACTGGTTTGTGGAGATGTGGGCTTTGGTAAGACGGAAATTGCCATTCGAGCGGCATTTAAGTCGGTGTGCGACAGCAAACAAGTAGCCATCTTGGTTCCAACTACCATTCTAGCACAACAGCACTTTCATACGTTTAAAGATCGGTTGGATGGATTTCCGTGTACGGTTGAATACCTCAATCGATTTAGAACGGCCAAACAGCAAACGGCAACCATTAAAAATGTGGCGGCTGGCAAAACCGACATCCTAATTGGAACGCACCGAATATTAAGCGACAAGATTAAATTTAAAGATCTGGGCTTGTTGATTATTGATGAAGAACAAAAATTTGGTGTGGCAGCAAAAGACAAACTCAAAAAGCTGCGCGCCAACATAGATACGCTTACGCTTACTGCCACTCCAATTCCAAGAACCTTACATTTCTCATTAATGGGTGCGCGCGATTTATCGGTAATTAATACACCACCGCCCAACCGACAACCCATACGTACGGAGTTGCACATTTTTGATACAGAGGTTTTCGAAAAAGCCATTCATTACGAAATGGAACGCGGTGGGCAAACCTTTGTGGTTCACAATCGGGTGCGCGACATAAACGACATCGCGGCCATGATTTCGGCAGTTTGTCCACAGGCCAGGGTCATTGTTGGACACGGCCAAATGGCAGGAGATCAGTTAGAGGACGTGATGTTGCGCTTTATTGAAGGCGAATACGATGTATTGGTGGCAACCACGATTATTGAAAGTGGCCTAGATATTCCAAACGCCAATACCATCATAATAAACAATGCGCACTTCTTTGGTTTGAGCGACTTACATCAAATGCGTGGGCGAGTTGGCCGAAGTAATAAGCGCGCATATTGTCATTTAATCACTCCACCCATTCATACCTTAACCGACGATGCACGAAGGCGCTTACAAGCCATCGAAGAATTTTCGGATTTAGGAAGCGGCTTTAATGTTGCCATGAGAGATTTAGACATCCGAGGAGCGGGAAATTTGCTGGGAGGAGAGCAAACCGGCTTTATTTCCGAAATTGGTTTCGACATGTATCACAAGATCTTAGATGAGGCCATACAAGAGTTGCGTGAAGAAGAATTTAAGGATGTGTTGGAAGACAACCGGCCCATCACCAGCGTGGATTGCCAGGTGGAAACCGATCTAGACATCATGATACCGGATCACTATGTTTCGAACATATCGGAACGCTTGAACCTATATTCGGATCTGGCTAAAATTAATACCGAAGAAGACTTACTTCAATTCAGAAACAACTTAAAAGACCGGTTCGGCAACCTGCCCAAACAAGTGAGCGACTTGCTGTACAGCGTTCGGTTAAAGTTGGTTGGAATGACCTTGGGTTGGAAAAAGATTCGAATTAAGAACGGAAAATTGTTGGGATACTTCCCTTCTGAAAACAATCAACGCTATTACCAATCGGAATTATTTGGCAAGGTAGTGGAACGCGTAAATGAGCATCCAGAAAAATACAGCTTAAAACAAAAGGCCAATCAATTGCTGTTGGTTACAACTGATACGCATCAAAACATCGAAGATTTTCATCAAGCATTGCGGGCCTTGATTTAAAAACGGCCTGTTACGGCCCCGTTAATTAACCTAAAACTTCATTTTTTTCAAAAAACTGGATTGACAATATCTGACAATTTGAATTTGCGTTTTGTCAAAATTTGACAAAATACTTATAGTGCAAGTGATTATTGTCATTATTTGCCAACTGCGTTTAAAGTTGGCACAAATAGTGACAAACAAAAATGGTGCATTGTCAATATCTGACAGGGATTTCTAAATAATTGTAGCGTATTTCGAATCCGAACAAACCAACTAACTGAAAGCTTTGCAAATAAGCCAAGAAGCCTCAGGTAGATGAACCAAAAGGATTAACCACTGAAAAGTGAAAGCCAAATTAAAAATGAAAAAGAACTTTTTGTACTTCTTTTCTATGTGAATGAGTTGTTGAGCACATGCGACGTGTGATTTACAACAGTTGTTAATGTAAAGCGTAATAATGGTCGGTTTGACCCTCCAACTTAAGATTTTAAACCAAACGATTTTAAGGGCAAAAACCAAATACCAGCCATGAAAACCATGGAGTAGAACCGACCAGCATTGCGTATCAGTGAAAAACAATCGCCATCAATACTTAATCTCAAAATACTTCCTACCTTCGGTTTATGGATATCATCATTGTTGTTGCGGGTATTATTCTTTTGCTCACTGGAATTGCAGGAAGTTTGCTTCCAGCCTTACCGGGTCCACCCATTGCTTTTTTTTCGTTGCCCATTCTTTTTTGGCATTCCAACGAACTTACCCATCCATCCAATTCATTGTTAATAGGTGCAGCCATCGCCGTGGTAGTTATAACCGTAATTGATTATTTCTTACCCATATGGGGAACCAAAAAGTTTGGCGGAAGTGATGCGGGCAAACGCGGCTCGATGGTGGGATTGGTGCTGGGCTTATTCTTTTCCATTTTCGGAGCTTTGTCTATAATCATCATGCCGTTTATAGGCGCAATTGTGGGCGAGTTATTGGCAGGAAAAGACACGAAGGTTGCGCTTCGATCGGGCTTGGGTTCTTTTCTGGGCTTTGTGGCCGGCAGTATTTTAAAACTTGGGGTTGTTGGGTATATGGCCTATTGGTTTGTGAAATTGCTTTGGACGTGATGTAGCAATACGGTGCCGCTCCGATGGAGCTGAATTATTCTTCTATTGTACAATTCTGATGAGGTGTCGCCCCGATGGGGCTGAAATTTTTCTTCCAACTAAAATTTCTGATGAGGTGTCGCTCCGAAGGGGCTGGATCATATTATTCATTCAAATTTCTGTCATGGTTTAAATCCGAAGGAATCATAAACCGTTTGTAAGATTTCAATCGTTCTTGCACAAGCGCTCACTATGCTCCGATCGTTATAACCTGAGTTCGATTAATCCTTGCGGTTCAGAACGCTTGTCAATAGTGAGATGCGAATGAAAATTGTGAAAAAATAGCGGGCTATTTTGA
>JBLHHI010000179.1:0-3825 GCA_047614125.1 Bacteroidia bacterium
GCATCCTTCATTAACCTTTAAACCTGAGTTCGATTAATCTTTTCAAATTCAGATTTGTATAGAACCCAAGAAGTAAGGCGAAAACAGGAAGGTTTATGTTTATAAACCGACTGATTTCAACGAAGCTAATAGGGTTTTATATACAAACGTCCGCTTTACACTTGTGAAAAGCGATTTTCATCGTAAAAATTACTCGAAAGGGCCCGCCCTGTCTTCGCAATTTTTACTCGAAACTCATGGTCCATAAGTGTTCTGAATTCAAAATATGAATCGAACTCAGGTTAAAAAGCAGATGTAAGGAACGTTCTTCCTACCTCTGTTTTTTATATGTTGGGCTTGTCTGAATTGCATTCTTTGCGAGGAACACCCTACTCCACCTTCCCCCAATTAACCTTGATATGCTCAACTCGGCACGATGTAGCTCGCCACAAGCGTCGTTATTAGCAAATCATCGACATCATCATTCAGAACCATACCAACAACACAACCTCATCCCGCAACAAATTTTTAACGATATTTGGAAACCAATGATGCTTAATCGACGCCGTGCAGCACGTCTGGGCGGCACGAGCCCTAATGGTCATTAAGTTAAATCCATTATCTGGCCAAAACTATCATTCTTAACCTGTGATCAGGGCATTGGTACAAATGTGCATAATCATGAATTATTTAACGATTTGAACCGCCTGTGTTACCCGTACATCTCCGCTAGAAACCGTCAAATAATAGACCCCGTTTATCAAATGCTCCGTATCTAAATGGATCAGATTATCAGCGCTTATAAAAGCATTTTTTGAATAGACAACTCTTCCCACCGCATCGAGCATCAGAATCTGCACTTCATCGTGGTTGTATGCATCGTTAAAGGATAGGGTGAAACTTCCAGAACTTGGATTCGGCATCACTTTTACACCAGAGTTTCCGGTTATATCTTCAACGCTCGATGGCTTAACCAAAAGGGTTTGGGATGAGTCCGTACATTCACATCCATCCGCGGTTCTGGCCAGAACTGATATTTTATAAGTACCCTCTTTCTCAAAGGTAAATGTTGGGGTGCTTCCATTGGCGGTTCCCAAATCATCAAAACTCCACAGATAGAAGGGATATGCTGCACTGTCGGCTTTAAAGATAAAGGTTAGTTTAGGGCCTCCAACTTGAGTCGTTGTAAAACCACAATCGGGCGTTTCACTTACCCTAACAGAAATTGTCTTTGAATCTGAACATCCTCCATCAACGCGCGCTGTCAGCGTAACGCCAAAAACAGTTGTTTGGGCAATATTGTATTTTTTTAGTGGGGAAAGCACAACGGAAGTATCACCATCACCAAAGGTCCATAAATAGTTCACTGTTAAACCTCGCTCATTGGTTTTGTTCTCAAATTGAATGGGTTCATCTTCACACGTGTTTGAAGCTTTGAGATCCACCACAGGTTGAATTTTAACCAATACGTCCTTTTGGATGGTGGAAGAACATCCATTGTCGCCTTTGGCCGTTAATTGCACGGTAAATTGCTTTAATTCCTTGTACTGATGGGAAGGTGATTTAGCGGTTGAAACAGCGCCATCTCCGAATTGCCAATTGTAGGTTACATTCACCCCGCTGGGTTCAGTGGTCGTATTGGTAAATACGGTAGGTTTTGCATCACACACTTGACCAAAGGTAAAATCGGTGGTTGGTCCGTCAATAATATCCAAAACTCGTGTTATGGAATCAATGCATCCAAAACTGGATATGGAATACAGTGTCACTGAATTTTTTCCGGAAGAGGTAAACACATGCTTTGGGTTCCAAACGGTTTCAGCTTTGCCATCATAAAAGTTCCAATTTCGACCTACAACACCGGTTGAGATGCTCGATATATCGCTAAACTGAATCGCTGTATTTGTGCAACTGCCGTTATAGGCGAAATTCGCCACAGGTTTTGCAAACTGAAACGCATTTTTAGTTTGCTGATCTTCACACCCGTTGTTTGAGCTAACAACGAGCGTGACAGCATATCCACCAGGTTTGGCATAGGTATGCTTCGGATTTTTGTCGGAAGAGTGCGTAGAACCATCTCCAAAATCCCAATCATAGGTTAGCGTAGATCCATTTATGGTTGAGCTATCCGTGAAAACGACATCATCGCCTTCGCAAGCATTATCAATTTTGAAATCTATAATCGGAATTTCTGAAACCGTGATGCACAAAGTGGTATCGCTCGTAACCTTATATGGATAGCTGGTAGCAACCAGCTTAACACAATAGGTGCCGGAAGAGGGAAAAGTATGGACGGGATCCTGGTAATCGTTCGAATCGCCATCATCAAAATACCATCGGTAAACCAGTGCCCCCGAATGTATGGTAGAACGGTTTGTAAATTGTATAGGCTTACCATCACAGGCAGGCGTGGAGAACTCGAAGTTTACCTTTGGAGTAGGTGCAATTACCATGGATCTGCACATGGAAGAATCACAACCGGTTTTCAAATCTTTAACCACAATACAAAGGCGTATGGTGCTATCCAAATAAGCAGCAAGTGGTGTAACCGACAAATATCCATTAGCTGACGTTGGAGAGGTTAAGGACCAAAATGAACTAATAGTTTTGCCTGAAGCGCTCGTTGCGGTTACGGACGCAATGGTCCAATTGGTGCTGTAACTGCTGTTGCTGTAGCCTTGAGGGGGTGAGAATTCATATTGAATCATTTTACCAACTTCCGTAATATCCGGATCACTTGCAGTGCCCTTCTTAAACCGACCATTGAACACGCTGCCTTTTACAAGCTGAGATTTTGGAGATTTTATAACGTTAATGGTTGTGGTGGCTGTGTCGTTGGAAGCATCCACGTCTTTTTGTACATTTATGGCGGAAACCACAAGATTTGTATCAATTACGGTTGGTTTGAACGCATTTGGTAGGGTTAAGGTGGTATCATCACCTACCCCCAAATTGTTAAGATTAACATTTATTGAAGTCCTTTTTTGACCGGCCATATCAAGACCCAGAATCATGCTCTTTGCTACATTTGGACCATTGTTTTTCACCTTAACCGAAACATCCGCGGTGTGGCCAGAGCAATTGCTTACGGGCGAAATTTTTAAATTAGACAAAGCCAATTCTGGATTACAGGCGGAGTCAAGACAATAACCCACGTCATCAATCCAATATTCCCCGGCAACGGCTGGAAAAATATCAAGATAGGAAACGGCATTAATGGTGTTTGAAAACGACCCGGCAGATGAACCATCAATAAAGAACTCCCAGTCGTTGTTGTCTAAATCTATAACAACTTCCAAATGAAACCACTGATTCTGTGGATAGTTAGCAGTAAAGTACGATCCAGCATTAAAGGTGGCGTTGCTGTTAAAATTAACTTCAATCGCCCAAGATGTTCCAGTAGAAGCTCCGGCCTGAAAATTGAAGTAGGCGGTGCTGCTGGTGGGAATAAAAAACATCGAGGTAAACTTAAACACACCACTGTTGTGCACTCCGCCAAAAGGCAAAACAACATCCTGAGGCCCACCACCGGATGCTGAATAAAAGTAGATGGAATTGGAGTCGCTATAAAACTTATTATTCACGATGTAACAGTCTTCCGAGGTTCCGGGAGCCGTGTTCCACGTAGTCCAAACAGATGATGACTTCCCGAGATAGTCGCCTGCTTTGTACGAGTCGAAATTATCTAGGAAGGATTGAGAATAGATGAGTCCAAATGGAAACAACATCCAAACGGCCAGCATTGTAACCTTTTTCATATCTGTCTTATTTTGAGTAGCTAAAGTAAAGCTATATTTTGACTATCAGTGCAAGAAATTGCGAAAAATTTACAATGCAAGCGATAGC
>JBLHHI010000180.1:0-3737 GCA_047614125.1 Bacteroidia bacterium
AGTAAAGCACAAATCGATTTTCTTAATAAATATTTGAAATAATATAACGTGTTACAACAATGTATAAAAGCCATTAAAACGGCTCTTATACCGACCGTTATTAGCATCAATAAGGCACTGCAAACCCAAATCTTTCGTAAAGTAATAACAATTTTCATTGTTCAATTCGTAAAGCAAGGATCATATTGAGTACTTTTGTCATTTTAAGCTTACGCCACCATGAACAAAATTTTCTACTACTTGCTACTTGTGCCAATATCGCGTTTGCCCTTTTTTATTTTATATGGCATTTCCAATGTAATGTACTTTGTCATTTATCGAATATTGGGCTATCGAAAGGCTGTGGTCAGAAAGAATTTGACACAATCTTTTCCCCAAAAAACGCTATCCGAGATACGTGAAATTGAAAAAGGCTTTTACCAGCACTTTTGTGACTTAATCGTAGAAAGTATAAAGCACTTTACCATTTCAGAGTCAGCCACCAAAAAGCGGATGAAAATGGTGAACCCAGAATTATTAGACCGCTATTTTAATGAAGGCCAGAATGTTATTTTGGTAGGTGGTCATTATAACAGTTGGGAATTATATGCACTGGCCATCCCTGGACAGATCAAACATAAGCCCATGGCGCTTTATTCGCCCATAAAGAATAAGTTTTGGAACGAAAAGGTTATCAACAGTCGCTCCAAATTCGGATTACAAATGCTGCGCATTGATCCGATTCGTCAAAAAATGAAAATGCAAAAAGAGGAGCAATTTGCGGTAATTTTTGCAAGTGACCAGTCTCCAAGAAAATCACAACTAGCACATTTTACGACCTTTTTAAACCAAGAAACAGGTGTAGCTTATGGTGCTGAAAGAATGGCAAGAGAATTTGACATACCCATCTTTGCAGGCTCAAATTTAAAAGTGTCTCGTGGGCATTATAAAGTGATTTATACACTTGTTTCAGATGACCACAGCAAATTCAAGGAAGGGGAAATTACAGCCGCTTTTACAAAGCTCTTAGAAAAAGATATTCTGGACGCTCCACAATATTGGTTATGGTCCCATAAGCGTTGGAAACATCTTAAGTCAGAACACGAAGTTGATCGGTTAAAATAATCGACTCCTGTCATTTTTCACTGAACCAAAAACACCTTTAAATATATTAAAATTAACAATCATGAAAAAAACTACTATATTTTTATTTGGTATCTTTTTGTTTTCGCTAGGATGCAATCAAATACCAGCAATAGAAGAATATGGTCAACACTATCAGAAACATAATGATTATATAAGCCTGATTAAAGTCGTCGAATTAATAAAACTAGATGCGGATACTTCATATGTGAAAGCTATTTTAGGTGAACCACTTGATATGGGATTTGATTATAGGTATTTAGTAGATTCAATTGGACTGAAGGATTGTTCAATCGGAGCTGTTTTTCATATAGATAATGAAGGCAAAATCGATCAGAAATGGATTGATGAAATTTGTGAATAATCTCTGTAATAAGTAACTAAAAATAAATTTGAAAGATTTAGAATTTAAGAATAAAAAAATTACAACTGAAGAAAATAAAAAATACTGATGCTAATCGAGTAGACGGCTCCGACCAATAAATTGATCGGAGTGGGCCTCTCACACTACCGTATGTACGGTTCTCGTATACGGCGGTTCATCGAATCGAAGTCTGAAATTTGAGGTAATAGTCCAACATGGAATCATATCCACGTTTTCGGAGTCTGGCAATGGTTATGGTGGTTCCCAAAATGGGGTTTTGGGCTACTGCCCATCCGCCCATTCTGGTTCGACTCCAGGCATACGCCATGCCTGATTCAATCCCAAGTCTGAACAGGTTCTTTCGTTTGCGCTCCGGTTTCTTCCAGTCATGCCAGATACAGTATCGCAGTCGATTTCTTAGCCATTCGTCCAGTGTCTTGAGTTTGGAATAAATACTTCCCAAGCGGTAGTTGTTTATCCATCCTCGCCAGACCATCTTAAGCTTAGCTAATCTTTCATTAAAACTGTAGGGCAACGTTTTCCTGGTGATACTTTTGAGCTTTCTTTTCAGGTTGTCCCAACTGCCTTGCTTGACAACAAGTTGGTACTTGCTTTTTTCTCCTTTCCTGTATGTTGGAACAAATGCATGACCCAGCAACTCGAAGTTTATGGGTCTGCGGATACCGCTCTTTTCTCGGTTAATAGGCAGTTCTAATTTATCCCTTAGGAATAAATATATTTCATTTCCTATTTGCCTTGCCTCTGATTTTGATCTGAAATAGATACTAAAGTCATCGGCATAACGAACGTAGCGCAGACCTCGTTTTTCGAGTTTTTTGTCTAATTGATCCAGCAATATGTTGGATAAAAGGGGGCTCAATGGACTGCCTTGTGGCACTCCTTTTCGCCTTTTGTACAGTATGCCTTCTATTGCTATTGGAGCTTGTAACCATTTACGAATCAACCATAGCGTAGTTTGGCATTTTACCTTGTTGAAAATCAACTGTAGTATCTTGTGATGTGCTACTTCATCGAAGAAACTTTTCAGATCAATGTCCACAATATCCTGATAATCATCATTGATGTATTCCAGAGATTGTTTTACTGCCTGATGCAGATTCTTCTTTGGACGAAAGCCGTAGCTATGTTTTTCGAAATCGAACTCGAACTTCAAAGCTAGTTGTTGACTTACCGCTTGTTGTAACCATCTGTCCACTACTGTTGGGACTCCGAGAAGACGAACCTTCCCATTGCTTTTTGGGATTTCTACTCCCCTGATAGCTTCTACTTGGTATTTCCTTTCTTGGATAGACTTGATAATGTGGTTTCTATTTTGGTCAATGAATGACTTCAATTCGCCTACCATCATCCCGTCTACTCCAGCAGAGCCTTTATTACTTACTACTCGGCGGTAAGCCTTATAAAGGTTCTTCGGGTGTAATACCTGTGCTATCATAATACTTCTTACTTTGTCCGCTTAAGAATAGGCTATCCGTTTTAATTGATTCCTATTCAAATTTGGACGTGATTCAATGTTCGGTCCTTCCTCTGTTGTGAGACTTCGGAGAGATGGTTTTAGCATGCTCCGCTCGTTACTCAGAGTACTATGACCTCTGCTGACTTCTTGGTCTATAGGAATACCGAACCTAGTCCAACCATCCCACCCGCTTTGCGGTTCTCTCCGTCAAATGCCCACTGGGCATTTGGTTTTTGCTGACACAAAAACTACACTTCGTTCATCTTGGTAAGTCCACGCTCTTTCCGTTGAAGCTGCCTGCATCTACATCTGTCGGCTTTGGTTTCTTACACCTTTCGGTGCGGTAAGTGATCAGCCTTCGATAAGATGTGCTATCTCGACCACCTAGGATGCCTCTTATGCAGTTTCTGTACGTGCATTCCAACTTTTGCAGTCCCGCTTATCTCCAATCCGTATGGACTTCAGACTATTGGTCGCCCAATGCGCCCTTGCGGCTTGCTAATCACCCTCACTTGCTTTGAGCGATAGGAGAACTTGCATCTCCCTAGAGTTTTGAGTTTAATTCTCAAAATATTTCTTTACTTTTACTTGTAAAGAAGTACGTGTACATTCAAGGCACACACAATGTGCAGAACGTCAATAGCCGCTAAACGCGTCTACTGCGTCTGCACAAAGCGTTGAACAAACCCTCTCCAAATCACCCCATCTAAGTCATTGAATTTCAATGATCTAAAGTATCGAACCCCTATCTTTATGGCTTTATTCACCAAAGGA
>JBLHHI010000181.1:0-3679 GCA_047614125.1 Bacteroidia bacterium
GAATGTGGTCGTTAGTGAGAGGCTGGGACTGGTATCTTCCTGGGCTGACATAAACTGTGGGTTTGAGGAGGCTGAGAGAAGATAATAGGATTGCCGCGCTGCGGTACTGCCTTCACTGCGTTTAAAGCCTCCACAGCGTTTCGGCGTACGAAGTTGTTCTACGCAGTCGGCAGGGCCCTTAATGAGAGGCGTAACAACAGAAAAGACCTAGGCTGAGCCTCGTGTTTTTTTTATGCCTTCAGATTCCGCTCATGCTCCGCATGGCAAAATCTTTGGCAATAGGATTGCCTCGCTGCGCTCGGCGGTCCTTAAGGGGTGGCATAACAACCGAAAAGACCTAGGCTGCGCCTCGTGTTTTTTTTGCCGTCAGCTTCCGCTCATGCTATGCATGGCGAAATCTTTGGCATAAAAAAACCCCACTTCGTGGGGTCTTTTCTGTTGTTGCGGGAATAGGACTCGAACCTATGACCTTCGGGTTATGAGCCCGACGAGCTACCACTGCTCCATCCCGCGATATATGGGTGCAAATTTAATCCGCATTTATCAATGAACAACGGAATTCTGTGAAATTTTAAAAATACATCTGCGATCGAATTTATTATCACAAATTGTTCCCTCTAATTATGGCTTGTTCAAGGAATTTACTGCACTTTCAGTACATACCACAAACTGAAAAAGCTTATGAATACCCATAAGGTTATGGCCAAAAGCGCAGGTTTAAACCCAGTGGCTTTCAAGTCTTTAACAGAAATGGTTGATCCAACCAGAAAAAGTGTTGCCACCAATAGCCTTTTGGAATACAATACAAGTGCTGATGTTAACGCATGAGGCAATAGTTCGTAACTATTAATAAATATGGCTGCAATGAATAACAAAATGAAATAGGGCATCTCAATCTTCTCGCCCTTTGATTTAAATGCGATGATTGAAAAAACCGAAAGCGGAATGATCCAAAGCGTTCTCGAAAGTTTAATGGTGGTGGCAATTCGAAGTGCTTCATCTCCATAGGTTAGCGCCGCGCCAACTACAGAACTCGTGTCGTGAATTGCAACAGCACACCATGTTCCAAACTGCTCCTGACTTAATTCTAAAAATTGCCCTATGGGCGGAAATACAAACAGTGCAATGGAGTTTAACAGAAACACGAGGCCCAAGGCCATACTAATAACATGACTCTTTGCTTTAATTACCGGCGCTATGGCAGCAATGGCACTTCCACCACATATGGCTGTACCAGAGGTAATAAGATGACCAAGCTTTAAATCAATTTTGAGCCGTTTTGCCAAAAAAGTTCCTAAACCTATCGTTAAAAGTATGGACGTTGTTGTTAGCAATAAACCATCCTTACTGGTTGTTATGGTTTGTGCCAACGACATGCCAAAACCGAGACCCACAATGGCTATTTTAAGAAAATATCCAATGCCTTTTCTGCTCAGACTGAGAAATGGATTTTTGAAAATAAGTGCAAAGACCAACCCAAGCAGAAGCGCAATTGGGCTTGAAATTAATCCCGATAATGAAAGAATTAATATCAGAAAGAAAATCCACTTCGTTGCGTATTTCAGCATAATGTTAGGGAATACTTCTAGCTTACATTGGCGTTAAGCCTAAACTTACTCACCAAAAACCTTTTTTAATATATCGTTTACCCTGTGTTCCGCATCAGTACGAATCTTTAATTCTTCTCCTTCCACTTTTAAAAACAACCCATTTAAGGCTTTTTCGGTGGTGTGGTCCGTTAATGAGTTGGTCGTGATTTTGGCAAACAAGAGCCCATTTAATGAAGCCGTATTATACGCCGTAATCAAACTTGAATAAGCACTTTCCGCAGAAGTGTTTCCAACCAATTTCTTATTCAGCGAAGTACTTATTTTAGGTTTAAAGGCTGCATTGAGTGCAGTGTTTGTATTCTTGTTCAGATATTCCGTTGCAGCTGAATTTCCACCCTTTAAAATCGCAAACCCATCCTCAATAGTCATTCCCGTAATGGCATCAATAAAGATTGGTTTCGCTTCAATGGCCGCATCCTCGGCAGATCGATTAATTGCTTTAATGGCATTGTCTATGAGGAGTTGTCCGCCGGGTACCTTGGCAAGGTTTGTTAGAATGGGCAAAGCTTCATCCGGCAATAATATTTTTACCAATTCATCCTCTAAATATCCATCTACAACAGATAAGATCTGAACAGAAGTATCCGTTCCAACGGTAAGCGCAGATTTAAGCCCAGCAACAACTTCTTCGTTGGTTAAGCCCGTTTCATCCACCAAGGTTGAAAGCTCGGTACACGAAGAAATTGAGAACACGCTAAGAAGTGCCACGATAAAAATTGATTGGTATTTCATTCTACTGCAATAATACGAATTAGATGCGCCAAAATTCATTGGCTAGGGTTCTCTGGGTGTCAAATTAATTCTATAAAATCAGCACTTACCCACAGATCATTTATTCCAATCTTATGCCATCCATTTTGAGTTTCGATAACGATAACCTGTTGATTGTTTTGCAGTTGGAGGACCCTGGGAAAGGAGGTAGATGGTCCGCTTCGAACGTTGAGCGTTGTGGCATTTACTCGAGCCATCCGAACCGTAATTACATATCCACCATACCCCCATTCATCGTTCAAATTTGAAATTTTAATCCAAGATCCTTGCGCTCCGTAAACACGTAAAACACTGCCAATTTCTACCGTATTAACAATTGAATTGGCGTTGGACGGCCCAGTGCGCACATTCAATTTTGTGGCAAGTACGTATACCATTCGGAGCATTGAACTGGGCATACGATGGAACCCATATATGATGGAGTTGGATGAATCGCACCGTTCGTGCTATTTGCAGCTGATTAATCCAGGATTTAAATTCTGCCACTGTGCGCAATTCAAAGCCGTATTTGGTTTCCATGTTCTTTAGTTTATTTATTAAAGTAGACTCTAGTTCTTTACAACTTGCTAATAATCAAGTGCTTAATTTCATTATTGGAATATATGCGTATGAAGTATAGGTTTGGAGTTAAGCCGGAAACATCCAGTCGATGCTGTTGCGCACCATTCAAGCTTGTTACTTTCAACATCTTCCCAGTAGCATCCAGAACTTCAATTCGGTCCATAGGCATTTCATTTTCAATGGTCACATACTCACCACTTGGGTTTGGATATGCTTTTACGGTTTGCTTGGTTGCTTCAGAAACTCCAACAAAATTAACAATGCTGCCCTTTCGGTATTTGATGCTTTGACTTCGCAAATCTTGCCAGGTAAGATGAAAAACTCCATTTTCATATTTCATTTGTGGGTTTCTGGGAATGTTAGACACTCCCTCATTTACAGTAATAGGTGTTTGGCCAACTAAATCCATCAAACCCTTATCAGTGCTCACAAACTGTAAGTACGACTTACCATTATTGCTCTCTTGCCACACAACACCAGTTACATCCCATTTACCTGCAATAATTGGAAAGTTTTGATTAGCCGTAGAAGGAGCATTTGGGGTAAGTAGAGCATTAAATCCCAGATCCAAGCCAACTTCGCTTGCACTGCCAATCATCGCCCTCGATGATCCGCTGGCGGCGCTCATCCAAACGGTTGCAAGGCTGTCTTTATAATAAATTGCAGATGGCCCCGAAGAAGGACATGCACCGATCATCCAATTTGAATTGTCAATTTCTTTGGCTTTCGGAAAGCTT
>JBLHHI010000182.1:0-3639 GCA_047614125.1 Bacteroidia bacterium
ACGTCCAACTTCCAAAATATTAAGAACAGCTTGGCCTCGAGCCTGGTTCATCCTCACGATAAATTTATCCCGATCTTTTACTATTTCATAATCGTTCGAGAAAAAGAGTGCACCGCTATCCGCCGAGTTCATATCATCGCATTGCGCTCGGTTATATCCATATTTGTCTAAGATGCAATACAGTACATAAGCAGGTTGTGGATAAGTGGAAAGCAATGAAATTGGAATTGTTAATTCCCCACTTTTGTCTTGAGTAACCAGCTTATTTTCAAGATCTTGTAGTAAAAATTCATGCAAGTCAACGGCTTCTTTTACTCGATTCGCATTTAACGCGAGCGTTTCAGAAATGGTGGGATTAAGTTCTTCGAACGATGGCCAGAGGTGATGTCTAATCTTGTTGCGTAAATAATCATCCGAGAGGTTGCTTTGATCCGATCGAAACACCCAATTATTTTTTGCCATAGCTTTACGAATCTCCTTTGAAGAAAACCCAATCAGAGGCCGGATGATGTTGCCTCGCTGAACGGGAATTCCAGCAAAACCTTTTATGCCCGTTCCTCGAATCATGTTAATTAAGACGGTTTCACCTACGTCGGTTTGATTATGTGCAGTGGCAATCCACCGCAATTTGTTCTTCGAATGCCCAACGATCTCATTAAAATAGGCATATCGAAGATCTCGAGCGGCTTCTTGAATTCCTACCTCGTTGGCTTCGGCAAAACGTTTGGTTTGAAAGCGAATGGAGTGAACTTTAACCGAATGTTTGTGGCAGAAATCCAACACAAAGCGCTCATCTTCATCGCTTTCAGCTCCTCTCAAGCCAAAATTGCAATGTGCTACCTCAATGGGCCATCCCAATTTATTTAGAAGGTTAAGTAAACACATGCTATCCGCGCCCCCGCTGACGGCAACTAGGATTTGGTCGGATTTTTTTACCCCACATACCGAAAATAGGAAGTGCTCCAGTTGTTCTTGCATTATTTTTGCCTTCGATTCAAAGCTATGTCGCAAACTTCATCGAAAAAAATTTGGTATCCCATTTTTCTGCTTTGCTCGATGATATTTTTTACAAACGTAAACGGCCAAGATAATAAGACCATTGAGTTGCTTGGAGCAGATGTTCAAGAATATGATCGCTCGTTTTTGGATGCCGAACGCTTATTGGGCAGTGTTCGTTTTAAACAAGGTACGGTTTACATGGACTGCGACAGCGCTTACTTTTACAGGAAAGACAACCGCATAAAGGCATATGGCCACATTTACATCCGTCAACGCGATACCCTAAATCTTTGGGGCGACTATTTGGATTACAACGGGAATACTCGAATCGCTTCGGTTGAAGGCAATGTGCGATTGAAAGACAATCAGATGGACCTAACGACCAACCGTTTGATCTACGATTTGAACAACAAAACGGCTTTCTACAATACTGGAGGAAAGATAAAAAATGGCGAAGATCGATTGAGAAGCAGAGTGGGAAGGTATTACAGCAGAAGTAAGGAGTTCTTTTTTAAAGACAGCGTTGTTTTGGTAAATCCAGAATACACCATGAAAAGCGACACGCTGAAGTATAATGCCTTCACTAAAATAGCGTACTTCTATGGGCCTACCTACATCTACAGCGCGGAGAACACCATATTTTGCAGATACGGCTGGTACAATACCATTCGCAATACTTCACAATTTAGCCGAGGTTCTTGGATTGAGGGAAAAGACAACAAGCTGGTGGCCGACAGCATGCACTACAACAGGAATACAGGAATTGGCCAGGCCTTTCGCAATATAACGCTCATAGACACCATCGAAAATATTAAGATTCGAGGCGAATATGGGATCTATTATCGAAACGAAAAAAAGACAAAAATTTCAGGCAATCCGCTGGCAATTAAGTATATAGAAGACGACAGCTTGTTTTTGAAAGCGGATACCTTGATTGATGAAATTGATTCGACTGGTCGAAGAATTCTATCTGCTTTTCACGATACCAAGCTTCACAAAAGTGATATGCAAGGCGTTTCCGATTCGTTGGTTTATAATTTTACGGATTCGACGATTTCCATGTTTGGTGAACCTATTTTGTGGACTGAAAACAACCAGATTACCGGTGATACGATCATCATATATCGAAAAAATGGACAGCTCAACAAGATGGATATTCGATCAAAGGCCTTCATTGCTTCCGAGGTTATTCCGGAAACCTACAACCAGGTGAGTGGTCGAAACATGGACGTATTTTTTAAAAATAACACCTTGCATAAGGTGCATGTTTTAGGAAATGGCGAGAGTGTTTATTATGCCGAAGATAAAGACTCGACGTACACGGGAGTAAATTACATCATTTGTGGTAGGATGATTATCACAGTATTAGATAATGAATTGGATGACATTCGGTATTTCGAAGAACCCTCGGGTGGGTTTTATCCGGTAGACCAATTTCCTGCCGATAAGAGCAAACTATCAAATCTGAATTGGCAAGCCGACGAGCGACCTAGTTTAGAACAGTTTTTAGAGCAACAAAAAACTCAAGAAGAGGCTTTGCCTGCAAGCGTAATTGATTTGTTGGATTCGGAACCCGTGGAAGATGTGGATTTAATGAAGATCAAAAATGAGTAGATTAATTTTTCTTGGATTTGCGGTCATGGTAGCGGTTGGATTTGTGTTAGAAGAGACGGGTTCGGAGTATTTTAATCGCATCAACCAACATCGAGTAAAAACCGATTCGAGCTTTGCAGACAGTTCAACGTCCATTCTATCCAACGAAGATCGACAGTATTTTAATGGATTGCCTTATTTCGAAGTGGACACTAAATATGCTGTTCAAGCCAACTTCAAGCGAATTCGGTTTGGCAAAAAGTTTGAGATGAAAACCAGTACGGATCGGTTGCCAATTTACAAACCGTATGGACGATTAAGTTTTGTCTTGAATGGCAGTTTGCAAACATTAACCGTGTATCAAAACATTGCTTTGAGCAAGAAGGAAGAATATAAAAACTATCTCTTTTGTCCGTTTCAAGACCAAACCAATGGCATGCAAAGCTACGGCGGCGGTCGTTATCTGGATGTTGACCTCTCAGATTTAAAAGAGGGCGTGCTACTTCTAGACTTTAACTTGGCCTATAATCCGTATTGTGCATATAATTCAAAATATTCCTGTCCAATACCGCCCAAAGAAAATAAGCTGTTAACCAAAATAGAAGCTGGAGTTAAGAAGTGGGATTCTCATTAAAAAGGCAACTTTAATTTATGCGACCCCTTCAGGGTCGTAATCATTTTAACCTTATTTCTATGACATATGACCCCTCTGGGGTCAAGAATTCAAATTTATGCACGGCTTAAACGTAATAAATATCAGAATTCATTTAAACCTGATTTCGATTCATATTTTGAATTCAGAACGTTTGTGGACCGTGAGTTTCGAGTAAAAATTTCGAAGACAGGGCAGGCCCTTTCGAGTATTTTTTACGGTGAAAATCGCTTTTCACAAGTGAAATGCGAGCTTTTGCATTAACCTGGTTCGATTAATATTTGCAGGTTCAGATTTTTATAAAATTGTATAGTCGAAGCGTCATGTTTGTAGGTTTACCGGGGTAAACCAAGAACGGATAATGAAGACTATGCGGCTTTATTAAAAAGCAAATT
>JBLHHI010000183.1:0-3596 GCA_047614125.1 Bacteroidia bacterium
ATTAAAAAACATAAGTGAAGCATTCTGCATTTCCTCTGCAAACGATAAATTATATCTATCCTATTCCGAAGATGCTTTATCGCCATTCAAAATAGCTTCGATAGACCTCAACAGTGGTATAAGTACCGACATCTACATTGACTCTACGATCACCGCCCTGCCTACTGGACATTTGGGGTTGATTAGCTCAGCTGGCTTAATCTATCCAACACCTAACGGAATAATCCGCTTATGGAATAATATTCCTGCTGGTATTCCCACGGTATCATCCCAATTAAACAAACCGAAATTACTCAAGATAATAGATCTGCTAGGAAGGGAAGTACCACCATTAAAAAATACGGTTCAAATTTATATCTATGAAGATGGATCAATAGAAAAGAAAATCATCCTTCAATAATTGTTCAATAAAAAAAATGATTATGAAAAAAAGAGTTCTTTCAATTTTACTGATAAGTGCACTTTTTACCTCGGGAACAGCACAAAATATATGGAGAGGAAACGATTACCTTGCTAACCCTGATTGGCGACAAAACGGTTGGGGCCTTGTGGCATGGAATAGCAACCTTCAAATAGTGACCAATGGTTTTTGGGGCTATGATGATATAATGGTGGTTCCAGATCCTTACGATGTGAACCATGATGTGATAAGGGTAAGGTTTGAAGAGGATGGAGTAACTACTGAGAGCGGAGCAGGATTGTTGTTTGCTCCGAATCTTTCCTTTTTGCAAAACCCCAAAAAAGCCTGTTTGTCATACAATATTTTACTGGATAATGATTTTGAATGGGGAACGGTCGGAGGTAAATTTCCTGGACTTTACGGGTTGGATCCTAGCCAAGGAATACCCACAGCCGAAACATGTGTTGGTACAGTACCCATAGAAAGTAACAGATGCTTTTCAACTAGGATGGAATGGCGAATTTTGCCCAATCAAGGATATGATTCCACAAGAATGTTTTATGAACTTATTCCTTGGATGAATGAAGATACCTGCCACGCCAATTGGATCTGTGATTTACCATACGGTTCAGGTATGGTCATGTTAAACTCCAACCCACCTTCTTTTGAAGCGGTTCATGGTACGTGGGCGAACATCAAACATGAGGTTTTACTAAATGACGCAGGAATGAGTAACGGATATATGCGCGTCTGGTACAATGACATTCTAGTTTATGACGAACAAGGATTGAAAATTGTTACCGACCAGAACGTTAACATCTATGGCATACTTTTTCATACACTTTTCGGACAAGGATTCGATCTTTCCCAAGGATCACCAACCACCCAATTCTGTTATTTGTCGGATTTTGAAATTGCTGACAGTTATTCAGATATTATCAATGCTACGGGCATTAAGTCAGAACCTTTGAATACCATTACGGAACTCAAAGTATACCCAAACCCCACAGATATGTATGTCAATATATCTTTTACCAGCCTTAACAAACAAGATATTGAGATTCATATCTACAATTCTGTTGGTCAGGAAATTTTTAATGATTCTCAGAAAAATTTCTCCGGAACATACACTAGTCAGATGAATCTTGATCATTTTTCTGGTGCATTTTATATGCTTGAAATTAAAACTGAACTTGATGTTTATGTTAGGCGGATTGTCACCCAATAATTTGAACAAAAGGTAAAAAAATACGATGCCCCAACAATGGTAACAAAACACAGGGGTTTTGGTGGTGAATTGGTAGTTGAGAGTTTCGATTGAAAACCGCCAAACCAAAATTTTGATAATGAAAAAAGTAAAGTAAATTATAAAAATATTTGGCTTGGCTAAGTGGTAAACTGAAAGGGCAGAGCTTCAAACTCCCCTACATATCTTAGCTGGGTCGTTGTAGTTAATGTCCTCTAGCAGTTACTGACATGAATCGATTGACCGAAAATATAGAAGCCTATATCTCACTGACTAAGGACGACCTTATTCTGCTCGAAAATGCGGTTACACAGAGAGACTATTCTAAGAATGAAATCATCTTTAGCGAGGGTAAGATTTCTAACGAGATTTATTTTGTGACTAAAGGGTGTGTGCGACTTTTTTATAATGTGGATGGAAAAGACAAGACAGCCTTTTTCTATACCGAAGGGCAATTCATTTGCGCTGGTGAAAGCTACACGTTTGGCATACCTGCAATTGAAAATTACCAAGCAGTAGAACCGTCTGAGATTTTCGTCTTCACAAAGTCGAAAATTGAAACACTCTTAACCAAAGCTCCCAAATTCGAAATCCTTGCAAGAATTGCTACTGAAAATGAGCTTATCACAAGTCAAAAGCAGATTGCTTCATTCGTAACGAAATCTGCGGAAGAACGCTATCTAGACCTGTTAAACACACAAGGTGAGTTGTTCCAGCGTGTTCCGCAACAGTATATCGCTTCCTTTCTGGGTGTTTCGCCAGAAACACTAAGCAGAATAAAAGCGCGGGTATTTGGCAAGAAGCTTTCTTGACGATGGTCAAGAGAAAGCCATTCTCTGTTTTCTTCCTTTGAAAGAAAAAAGAACGATGGAAGCAAAGAAGGTTTTGGTTGCTGGGGCCACAGGATATTTAGGCCAGTATTTGGTTAAAGAGCTCATCAAAAGGAATCATGAGGTGAGGGTTCTAATTCGGAAGGAAAGTCAGAAACAGCTGTTTGTAGGCGTAAGTGATTTCTTTGTTGGAGAAATCACTCAACCAGAAACTCTCATTGGGATCTGTGATAATATTGATTGGGTATTTACCTCAATCGGAATAACCCGACAGAAGGATGGACTCGGCTATATGGATGTCGACTATCAAGGCAATTTAAATTTACTGAACGAAGCAAGAGCATCAAGCGTCAGCTCATTTCTTTATGTATCAGCAATTGGAGGGAATGAGCTACGCCATCTCAAAATATTTGAGGCCAAGGAAAAGTTTGCAGACAGTTTAAAGGCCTCTGGTTTAAATTACACCATTATGCGTCCGAATGGTTTTTTCTCCGATATGAAAGACTTTTTGGAAATGGCAAAACAAGGAACCGTTTATCTGTTCGGTCATGGAAATTTCAAATTGAATCCAATAGCAGGAAGTGACCTGGCCAAAGTTTGTGTCGATAGTATCAATTCCGATGAACAGGAGGTGATTGTTGGAGGTCCTGATATTCTGACGCAGAACGAACTAGCAGAACTTGCATTAAAAGCGTGGAAAAAGGACATCAAGATCATGCATCTTCCAGATTGGATCAGAAAATTCATCATTTGGGCCGTAAGGGCATTTACCCCTGCCAAAACCTATGGCCCAATTGAGTTTTTCATGACGCTAATGGGCTACGACAACATTGCTCCTCAATATGGAACGGAACGACTTGAAGGCTTTTTCAATGAAGAAGTCAAGAAAATGAATCGCGAAAGCCACTAACTACAACACCCGCAATTAAAATAGGGCTAACGAAGTATAAGCAAGCTTTGTGCGTTCAATTAAGTTCAGTCATGGGGGACGGTTTACAGCAACCTATTCCCTATTTTTCATAGGTGTAAACCGTTGTGATTAATACTGGAAGCAACGAAGCGTGTGTGAATTAAGCGAAACGTTTGAATCGATCCACACTAAATTCTACTCTGATAAGTG
>JBLHHI010000184.1:0-3535 GCA_047614125.1 Bacteroidia bacterium
TGAACAATAAGGAGGTTGGTAGCGAAGTAAGTTCTGAAAATGTGATTTCGACGATATACACGAGTGCATATAACGCATATAAGTCGGCCAATTACGCCCAGGCCAAGACCTTAATACAAGAAGCACAAGAGAAATATGCTGGAAATGCCCTTCAAGCCAAGTTCGACTTATTAAATGCACAAATTGTGGGCAAGACCGAAGGCGAGGTTGCCTTTGTAACCGAATTAAAAAAGATTGTTCAGAATTATCCAGGAACCGATGTTGCCAATAATGCCAAATACACCTTATATGTGATTGATAAGAAATATCAGCAAAAGGATGAAGTAACCGGGTCCATTTATTCGTTCGATCCAGGCGCAGAGCATTTCTTTTTTATTGTGTACGACGGCGGTAAAGAAACCGAAATCAAGACGGCCTTTAGTCAATATAACCAGAATCTGCATCAATTAAAGAATCTTCGAGTTAACAACTACTTGCTCGGGAACAAAAGTGTTTTAGCCATCCAATCGTTTAAAAGCAAGGCTGAGGCAGAAAAGTATTACATCGAATTCATAAAAAATGATAAATTCTTTAAAGACTTGGGAATTCGGGCGTATGAAAACTATACCATTTCATCGGACAATTTCAAGATCCTAATTCGCCAGGTAGATGCCGATTCGTATTCCACCTTTTTTATTCAGAATTATATTCAATAAATCATGGTTCGAAAGTCCCCAACAAAACGTTCTTTTTCTTCTAAGTTGTGGAAGCTTTACTTCTTAGGTCTTGGAGTTTTCGTTTTATTTATGTTCACCTTGGCATGGGGTTGGTGGGGTTACATGCCCAATATCAGCGATTTGCAGGATCCTCGCACCGCACTTGCCACTGAGATCTATTCGGAAGATGGTGAGATTTTAGGCAAGTTGTACTACAAAGAAGATCGTACCAATGTTTCGTATTCCGATTTACCCAAGGATATGGTAAATGCACTCATTGCAACGGAGGATGTTCGATTTTACAATCACAGCGGCATAGATCTTAAAGCGATTATACGAGCCGTAACGAGATTAGGAAGAGATGGCGGTGGGTCAACCATAACGCAACAATTGGCAAAAAATCTCTTTCCATACGAACATCGAAATAAGATTGAGCGCGTAATTCAAAAGTTTAAGGAATGGATCATCGCCGTGCGTTTAGAACGCCAGTATTCGAAAGATGAAATCGTGATGATGTATTTCAATACCGTTCCGTGGATGAACAGCTTTGGCATCAAAAGCGCCTCTAAAACAATCTTTAACAAGCCGGTAAACCAACTAAAGACCGAAGAATCTGCCGTTCTAGTTGGCATGCTTCGATCGCCGTCTGCCCTAAATCCAAAACGATATCCCGACCGCGCCAAACACGTGCGAAATGTGGTGCTTAACCAAATGAACAAATACGACTACCTAACTAAAAACCAGTGCGATAGTCTAAAAGAGTTGGAATTGGTTCACGATTACAATCTCACTTCTCATGATCGAGGCATGGCCACCTATTTTCGAGAGTACGTTCGTCAGTACATGAAAGTTTGGTGTAAGGAAAACAACTTAAATCTGTATCGAGATGGTTTAAAAATCTATACAACAATTGATTCACGCATGCAGAAGTATGCTGAGTTGGCGGTTCATAATCACATGTCATCATTACAAGGACAGTTCGACGCAGAAATAAAACGCAGCAAGGCAAACCCTTGGCGAACCGAAGAATATGCATGGAAAGAAGACAAAGATTACATCCCAAAACATATAAAACGCACCAGTCAATACACGAGCGCAAAGAAGGCCGGCAAGAGCGAGACAGAAATTGATGTCCTAATGCGCACTAAGGTTAACTTGAGTGTGTTTACTTGGAAGGGTGATGTAGACACCATGATGAGCCCCGTTGATTCTTTGATGCATTACAAGAAAATATTGCACACGGGCTTTATGGCTATGAATCCTAAAACCGGCAACATAAAAGCTTGGGTTGGAGGTATTGACTTTACGCATTTTCAATACGATCACGTAAATAAAAATGCAACCCGACAAGTGGGTTCTACTTTTAAGCCTATAGTTTACGCTCGAGCGGTTGAAGACCAAATTATTCAGCCGTGTGAAGAAATTTCGGTCGGACCGGTAACCTTCGATTTGGAGGATGGCAATACTTGGACCCCACAAAACTCCGGCAAGCCGTCCAAAGATATATTGCCCATCTACGAGTGCTTAAAACAATCGATCAATACGGCTACTGCTCGGATTATGAAACGCATGGAGCCCGGATCTCCATTAAAAGTTAGAGACTTTAGCGATCGGTTGGGAATTGCAACCGACAAATTTATGCCCTATCCTTCCATTTGTTTAGGAACGATGGATATATCTGTGATAGAAATGGTTGGAGCTTATTCGGCCTTTGCCAATGATGGAATTTGGACCGAGCCTATTTTTATTACACGCATAGAAAACAAAAACGGAAATGTGTTGGAAGAGTTCATTCCAAAAACGGAAGAAGCCATGAATAAGCAAACCGCATATGTAATGTGCAAGATGCTTCAAAAGGTGGCAACCAGTGGAGGAACAGCCGCCCGCCTAGGGTTTAGATACAATGTTGGATTTCCAGTTGGAGGGAAAACGGGTACCACTCAAAACAACAGCGACGGGTGGTTTATGGGTATTTCTCCCGACATCGTTGCGGGATGTTGGGTAGGCGCCGAAGATCGACAAGTACATTTTCAGAGTACGGCCTTCGGACAAGGAGCCAACATGGCATTGCCAATTTTTGGATTGTTTATGCGATCTGTTATCGATGATAAATCGATAAAATATTCAACCACCGATTTTAAGAAACCCGAAATAGAGTTTACTATAGAAACGGATTGTGACTTGTACGTACCAACTACTAATTCAAACACAAGGCCCGGGGAAGCCAATGGGTTGGAGAACCGATAGCGTTTGATTCACGGATGAATTATTAAAAAATACCAGGGTTCTGTGCTTTTCCATCTATGGTGCATTAACCTAAGCAGTTTCACCAACAATTTTAAGAACAAAGTATATCGTGTTGCGAACTCAATTCATTTATTTATCCAATTTGCAACAATAAAAATTGATTTCTCACTTCCCAAATCAAACATAGATTTTGAATGATTTTTTCGGCAAGTCTGTGGCCTAAACAGCTCATTATTATCCTTCACATTCCCAAATATTCAAATTCCTCCGCCTTTGGATATAACTCAAGAATTACCGCTTCCAATCAAGTGAGGGTGGGTAATACATCCGTTACGTTTATTGGAGGTCAAGTTTCATGGACAAGCCTATCGGACGGTAGATAAAAGACAAACATAAAACAAGATGTACGTAGTTTAGATTTTATTCTTAAACTGCAACCTGTATCGTACACGCTTAAAATCAACGAGTTAAACGCGCTTTACAACATAAGTGATTCGCTTAACGAAACTTCGGCCATGATAAATGCCAAAGCACAAGTTCATACCGGTTTTATTGCGCAGGACGTAGAAAAGGCAGCGACAGACCCAGGCTTT
>JBLHHI010000185.1:0-3501 GCA_047614125.1 Bacteroidia bacterium
CACCCACTTGCATGTCGGCCAAAATGGCTTCGGCACTTTCATTTCTTGGATTGTCGGAAGTGAGAATTACTCGATCGCTTAAGTTGCTGGCCACCTTGGCCATGATGGGTCGTTTTTCGTAATCTCTGTTGCCGCCACATCCAACCACTGTTATGAGGTTTTCATTTTTGGTTCGGATGGCATTGATGGTTTCCAACACATTTTGCAAGGCGTCGGGTGTATGTGCATAGTCAATGATGCCCGTAAGCCCCGAAGCGGTTTTAGCGTATTCAAATCGGCCCGAAACAGATTGCAAGGCCGACAGCTTTGTGATGACTTCTTCGGAGGGCATTCCCAGCAAAAATGCCGACGAATACACCGTCAATAAGTTGTAAGCGTTGAACTTCCCAACCAGATGATACCAAGCCTCTTTGCCTTGTATTTGCAACAACATGCCCCCAAAATCATGTTCAATAATGCGTGCGGTAAAATCTGCCATAGAATGTAAGGCGTAGGTGTATTTGGTGGCCTTTGAGTTCTGAACCATTACCAAACCATTTTTATCGTCTTTATTGATCAGGGCCATTGATGTGGCGGGCAGCTGATCAAAGAGCATTTTTTTGGCTGCGATGTAGCTCTTAAAATCTCCGTGGTAATCGAGGTGGTCGTGGCTGAGGTTGGTAAAGGCGGCGAGTGTAAAATCTATTCCAGCAATGCGTTGTTGGTGGATGGCGTGAGAGCTCACTTCCATAAAACAATAACTGCATCCCGCTTTAACCATATCCGCCATAAGCGCCTGAATACTAATGGCATCAGGTGTAGTATGGGTGGAAGGAATGATGGTTTTATGTATGCGGTTTTCTACGGTGGATATTAAGCCACTTGGATGACCTAACGATTCGAAAAGCTCGAACAACAGCGTGCTTACGGTGGTTTTTCCATTGGTTCCAGTTACCCCAAAAACCTTAATATTTTTACTTGGATAATCGAAGTACGCAGCAGCCATTTGACCCATTGCAATCGAGCTGGAGCCAACTTTTACGTACGAAACTCCATCTTTCAATTTTTCTGGAAGTTCTTCGCATACAACGGCAACTGCGCCCAATTCAATTGCAGCATCGATGTATAAGTGACCATCGGTTAACACACCGCGAATGGCAAAGAAGACGTCGCCATTTTCAACCGCTCTTGAATCAATTCGCAATCCTCCAACAGCAATTTCATTGCTGCCTCGAAGTTCAAATTCGTCCACTGGAGTCAATATGTTTGCCAGTGTTTTCATTCTACAAACATTCGGATGTAAACGGTTCTACCTGGCCGCAAAGCCACACCGGGTTCGGGCGATTGTTCAACGATTTTTCCGTAGCCAGAAAGTTTTACCTTGTACCCACGGTTCTCCATTTCAAACAAAGCGTCTCGGGCGCTCAAACCAATTAAGTTTGGCATTGCACCGGCGGTCAAGGCAATTTTTGATGGAAAAAGTTCTCCATTTTGCGGATGCATTTGTACTAAGTTTTCCGCTTGCATCCCACCACTCGAAAAGTTGATATCGAGGTGTTTTAAACTTCGTTTAACGTTTTTCCATCGGCCGCTAAAAAGTTGTGGAAGTTGGATGGTATCGTTTGCGTACACGCGTTTCTTCAGCACGCTTGCATATACTTTTCGGGCTATTTCTTTAAACACCGGAGCTGCTACGGTTCCTCCAGCATATCCGCCCGTTTTGGCTTTGGCAATCATAACAAGTAGGGTGTATTTGGGTGCTTCGGCTGGGAAGTATCCTGCAAAGCTGCTGTAATACTGGCCAGCGATGTAACCGTTTGGCCCAACCACCTTCGATGTGCCTGTTTTACCAGCAACCCGAAATGGCAAATCGCTCAGAAGCTTGGCCGTACCTTCATCTACTACACCTAACATAAAAGATTGCAAGTGCTCAAGCGTTCGATCGCTGCAGATCTTCTTGTTCAAAATAATGGGCTCGTATTGCTCCTCAATCTTTCCTAAATAGCCAACCGATTCGATGAGATACGGCTGCATCATTACTCCATCATTTGCTACCGCGTTATACAGCATGGCCATGTGTAAGGCACTCGTGCTAAAGGCATAACCGATGGATAGTGATGGCAACGACATACCAGACCAGTCTGGATTACCCGGTCGGGTTAAATGCGGAATTGCCTCACCCTTAATCCCAGTTTTGAGCGGTTGCGTTAAATGCAGTTTGTCGAAATAGTTGACGTATTTTTCGGGGTTCGACTTAAAACTATTATAAATCGTGGTTGAAATACCAACGTTTGAAGATTGTACGAATACATCTCGCAGTGTTCTTTTTACTGGGTTATGTCCGCCATGATCCGTGATGAGATCTTTTCCAAAAAATTGATATGAGCCGCTGTAGATATTTATAGAATCCTCCGGCTTAATATCCGTTTCTTCTAAGATGGCCATGGTGGAAAGCAACTTTATAGTACTTCCGGGCTCATACTTTGTTCCGATGGCATGGTTAAAAGATTCGATGTATCCTTTCGAAGTTTGATTAATGTTTGCGAGTGCTTTGATTTGACCCGTCTTAACATCCAACAAAATGGCCGTACCATATTCTGCACCATGTGTTCTAACTCCTTCAATAAGAGCCTCATTAACAATGTCTTGTAAGTTTATATTTATGGTGGTGTAAATGTCTTTACCGTTGCTGGGCTTTATGCTTACCTCGTCATCAATGGGCTTATATCCTCCCGAAATTTTTCGAACCAACATCTTTCCATCCACCCCTTTCAATTCGGTATTAAAGCTGGCCTCAATACCCGCTCCCACCCAGTTTTCGTTCACATAGCCTATGGTTCGAGCAAGCAATTCATCGTAGGGTTTTTTTCGAATGGTGCGTTCTTCGAGCATAATTCCCCCCTTGTATCTTCCACTCTTAAAAATTGGAAGCGCACCCAATTGGCGCACCTGTAAATAGCTTGCGTTCCTCGATACAGTTACGTACTGCAGGCGTTTAGCGAAGCCGTCTTTAAGTAAGCTATCGAAGTATAATGTATTGTGGTTTTGTAAGGTAGAAGCCAAGTTCTCCGCTATTTCTGGCCGACATCGGTTAAAGGAATCACGGTGGAGTTTGTGAATTACCTTAAAATCGATGCTAACC
Source organism: Bacteroidia bacterium (assembly GCA_047614125.1). GTDB lineage: Bacteria > Bacteroidota > Bacteroidia > NS11-12g > UBA9320 > JBLHHI01. The sequence goes on from JBLHHI010000185.1 coordinate 3,122, forward strand.
TGGTAAATGGGAATGGACGTTGCCAACAGGCTTCCGTTATCGGCATAAACCGAACCGCGAATGGCCGGCACTTTTTTATACATTACATAGAGGCTATCGCTCATATTTCGCCACTTCTCCCCTTCGGTAAATTGAATTCGAATGGTAGACGACACAATGCCAATGCCCAATAAAACCAGCATAAAAATGCTCACCAAAACGCGCCAGAGTATGTCTTTCTTAACGTTCATTAGTTGGGTCGTTAAGATCAATGGGCGCCTCCGACAACTCTTGGATGTTGAGTTCTCGTAATTTCTTTGATATATCGGATTGCTTGTTTTGTCCAACAATCTCGGATTTGAGTGTGATGTATTCGGCTCTAAGCTCTTTGAGTTCCGATT
>JBLHHI010000186.1:0-3408 GCA_047614125.1 Bacteroidia bacterium
GAATAGATGAGTCCAAATGGGAACAACATCCAAACGGCCAGCATTGTAACCTTTTTCATATCTGTCTTATTTTGAGTAGCTAAAGTAAAGCTATATTTTGACTATCAGTGCAAGAAATTGCGAAAAATTTACAATGCAAGCGATAGCGTAGGGAACAAAAATGAAGTTAGTACTTGGTTATCACTTTTAACGTTGGTCGGTAATTGATCCATCATGAAAACAATCAGATGAAACAAACCAAATTTTATGGTTTCATAAAAATCTATAAATCAGGTAATTAGCGTTTTTTGTAATGCTAGAACAGCACCAAATTGAACTACCATTCTATTGCGGCAAGAGGATATTGGGAGGTATGATAAACCATTGTTTGGATACATCACCGTTTTATAAAAGTCGCCATCTTTTTTAAAATCCCATGTCAACTTTTCTAGATTGGAATAGAGTCATGATAGTCATTCGGTTGTGAAACAGCATATTCATAATGTGTTAATAAAGAAACAATAATAAATATATTTGTACGTTTAAAGAGTTATTATGGCAAACAAGAGTCCCGTTATTTTCCCTAAAGGCCAGCGCATATTAAATGAGTTAGGTGCAAACATCAAGCTAGCCAGATTGCGCCGAAAACTCAGCAGCGCACAAGTGGCAGAGCGCGCGGGTATGGACAGGTCTACTTTAGTAAAAATAGAGAGTGGGCACCCAGGAGTTTCTATTGGTCAGTTTTTTAACGTGCTTAATGTGTTGGGTTTAGAACAGGACTTTTTGCTACTGGCCAAAGATGATGTGCTGGGAAGGAAGCTGCAGGATGCGGGCTTGATGGTTAAAGAACGCGCACCCAAAAAATGAAGGTTGTATGGCAAAATTAAATTTAAAAAAAGTCATTTACGTTTATGCCCATTGGCAGGGCATGGATGTGCCACAGCTCATGGGCGTCTTACAAGCCGAACTGTTACGAGGGAGTGAAATATTTTCTTTCGAATACAGCAAAACTTGGTTAAATGGGAAGTTTGCTCAAAGGCTTGACCCCGACTTACAGCTTTATGGTGGAAAACAGTTTTTAAGCGATACCAACAAATCGAATTTCGGAACATTTTTAGATTCTTCACCAGATAGATGGGGAAGGGTGTTGATGCGAAGACGCGAAGCAGCGCAAGCGCGATTTGAGGAAAGAGCGGAGAAAACGCTGTTTGAAACCGATTATCTCTTGGGTGTTTTTGATGGACATAGAATGGGTGGTTTGCGGTTTAAATCCGATCCAGATGGGCCTTTTTTGAACGACAATGAAGCACTTGCCAGTCCACCATGGACTTCCATACGTACTTTGGAGCAAATAAGTCTGCGTTTGGAAGAGGATGATGTTTCGAGGGACCCAGAGTATTTAAAGTGGTTGAACATGCTAGTGGCTCCGGGATCTTCTCTTGGAGGAGCTCGACCAAAAGCCAGTGTGGTGGATAATAGAAACCATTTATGGATTGCTAAATTTCCAAGCAAACAGGATGGCGTAAACATAGGAGCTTGGGAGATGGTGGCTCACAAACTTGCCCATAAGGCGGGTGTGCGGATGGCAGAAGCCAAAGCTCAAAAGTTTACTGCCAACCATCACACTTTTTTAACCAAGCGTTTTGATCGAACAGAAGATGGATCACGAATTCATTTTGCCTCGGCAATGACCCTTTTGGGTTATACTGATGAAAAAGATTATACGGACGGCATTAGTTATTTGGAGTTGGCTGAATTCATTACAATGTTCAGCGTTCAGGTAGAAGCCGATTTAGAACAACTTTGGCGAAGAATCGTCTTTAGTATTTGTGTTTCAAACGTGGATGATCATTTGCGCAATCACGGATTTATTCTAACCGAGTTTGGTTGGACGCTATCGCCCGCTTACGATATAAATCCAGTTGAAACCGGCACGGGCTTAAAGCTGAACATAACACAAAATGATAATGCCCTAAATCTGGACCTTGCACGCGATGTAATTTCATTTTTCAGACTTAATTCAGAAAAAGCCGAGATGATCATAAAGGAAATAACCAACGCGGTCAGCCATTGGGAAAAAGAAGCCAAAAAGATGGGCTTGTCGAACAAGGAAATTGAATTAAAGGCACGGGCATTTCAATCCCGCTAAAAATTAAATCTGTTAACTTTGGCCACCTGATGACTAGACTTTAACTAAATTCTTCGATGAAAATGCGCCCGTCATCGTCCTCCAATCAGAAACTGGCACTGTCGTTTTAGACACCAAGTGGAAGAATCTTAACAGGAAAATTCAAGCCCAGATGATTTAAGGTAAATGCATGCATTCCATCAAAATTTTAATGAGTTATGGAACAAGAAATGAAATATGTCCTTGGTCATCACTTTTGCCATGAGAAGGATTGTTTAGCCGTCATGAAAACAAGAATCAGAAACAAACCCGTTTTTTCGGATTTCATCAAAATCTCTAAATCAGGCAATTAGCGTTTTTTGCAATACTAGAACAGCACCAAATTGAACGGACACCGCATGTGTTGAACCGGAAGATGCGCAAGAACAACTTCGCCAGCCAAGACGGAATAAAAGTGGGTCTAATTGTTCGTATGCCGACCTAAATCATTAAAGAACGTTAACTTAGAAACCTATCCCTATTAGTTTATCAATATGGGGTATTACAGTTTACCCTCCTACAAAATATCATTCAACCTTTTAGATTCCTTATCCAGCTTCGCATGCGATATCTTAGCATATATCTGAGTGGTACGCACACTGTTATGTCCAAGCCAATGGCTCACGGTTTCTAAGGGTACATCGTTGTCGAGTAAGATGGTGGTTGCGCACGTGTGTCGAGCAATGTGGTGGGAGAGCGGTTTAGTAATTCCAGCCAAGTTGGCGATGTACTTTAAGTATTGATTTATTTTTGGGTTGGATAGGGTTGGAAGCACTAAGTTTTTAACCAAGCGCTCTTTGCAGAACGTGTATTTTTCGATGATTTTAAGTGCCGTATCAAGAATGGGAATTTCGCGTCGTTCATCCGTTTTGCCTTGGTCAATTCGCAGGTAGATTTGATCACTAATTTTGGTAATGCTTTCCATCTTCAGATTCATGGCGTCTGAGTATCGCAAACCGGTGTAGCACGAAAAAAGAAAAATGTCGCGGGTCATATCCAAGCTTTTGTTTTCTTGGAAATCTAAATCGATAATGCTGTCAATTTCTTCCTGCGATAAATATTCTCGTTTGGAGTTTGGAAAGGACAGTTTAAAGTTCTTGTATGGGTTTAGCGTTAAGTTGCCTTTATTGATGGCAGCATTTAAAACGGCCTTGAACCTGGAGTGATGTTTGTTAATCGTAACGGTTTGAAGTTGCTCGCCCAAATCGTTCCATCTCAGATTTTGCAAGAACGTATTAAACTCGTTGATGAAGCGAAGGTCC
>JBLHHI010000187.1:0-3337 GCA_047614125.1 Bacteroidia bacterium
CCAAAAAGGTAGCTGGTATAAATGGTTTGTAATTTAAGCACATTCCCAGCTCCGTTGGGGCGACATCTTATCAGCATTTGATTGAACCAGAATTATGATTGGAAATTTGGTTTATGGTTTATGGTTTATGGTTGAATTCAATTTTGAATGAGCCAAAAAGGTAGCTGGTATAAATGGTTTGTAATTTAAGCACATTCCCAGCTCCGTTGGGGCGACATCTTATCAGCATTTGATTGAACCAGAATTATGATTGGAAATTTGGTTTATGGTTTATGGTTGAATTCAATTTTGAATGAGCCAAAAAGGTAGCTGGTATAAATGGTTTGTAAATTAAGCACATTCCCAGCTCCGTAGGAGCGACATCTTATCAGCATTTGATTGAACCAGAATTATGAATGACCCCGAGCTTCAGCTCGGGGTTCGGCAAACAAATCCTTGTAACGAGAAAGGCAATAATTTCAATTCAACATAAAGCACAGCACTTTACGAAGAAAACTTGATATTTCTAAATTTAAAGACGTATTTACTGCTCAGAAACAAACGGTTGTAAATTTCCAAACGCCAGCCCCGCAAAGTTTAAATAGAATTAGTATGAAAAGGAACTTTTTACTTACCTGCATCGCATTTTTAATTACATTAAGCGTGTATAGTCAACAAATTGATTGTGAGGCCATTAAAGGTGAAATGCCTCGCTCTTTGAAAAATAGAAACGCTCCGGTTGACAGCATTGTTCGCTCCGATTTAAACATCATTTTATCGTGCGGAAGCTTTGACGCTGTGGATCGAAAGATGTTTCAGCCTCCAATTTTGGGCATCATGGTTTTTCAATTGGCAAAGCAACAAAAAGACATCAATTTTGGAAATCTTGTTGAAGCCTTTCAAACGTACAAAACCACCGAACAATACCTCAAAATGCGAAAGAGCTTTGCTTTTATGGATGCCTACGAAAACAAGATTATTGACAAATCCGACAGCCTTGCAGTGCGAACGGGGTATGAGCAAATGGGTATTATGGGGCCTGATTTGGATTCCTTAATCGCAATAATCTATGCCGAGAAAAATGCCAAGCTTACGTATCGAGAAGCCTTTCAATTATACATGGCATCCAAGCAATAAAGGACACTTGCCATTTTGCAGCAGCTATAATTTTCAAGTTTAACTGCACATTATAGAACGCAATTATGCTTGCAGGCTTTTAGTTTGTTTATGGCGTATCTTAGTCGTCATGAATTTTAAACTTTTAATTTTAAAAAACGTCGTTCGAATGAGGCTCAATAAATAGAATGATATGAAAAACTGTCTGCTCCTTGGTCGTAAAGCAAGTATTGTTGATGACCTTACGAAAAATATTGATGCGCCGAACGTTAACTTCATGAGCGGCACAGATTTGGAAGAGGTGAAAAAGGTTTTTAATCAGCATCACATCCACGCAGTTATAATGGGTGCAGGCATCGATTTAAACAACCGGCTCGAAATTGTGAAGTATATATTTGAAACCAGTACTTCGACCACCGTCCACATGAAAGATTGGGACTCTGGGCCTGCTGGAATGTTTCCCTTTGTTAAGGCCGCACTATTAACACTATGAATGAAAGGTAAGCAGCTTATGTATTTTACACTTTGGAAAGATGTATCTATCATTTATTCCAATGATTTGGATTAGAAACATTCAAAATTAAATGCAACTTTCTAAGAGAAATACTATCTTGGTCACAATGAAAAATGAACGCTACATTCTCGGTTTACTTGCCATCGTGCTGCTTTCTAGCTGCGGAAGCGACAAAAATCCAACGCCAACAACCAACGATGTCACAAAACCCAACATCTTACTCATTATTGCGGATGATATGGGAAAGGATGCCACCTTCGGTTTTACGGAGGGAAGCATTAAACCGAATACACCAAACATCAACGCCATCAAGAACGCGGGCTTAACGTTCAGCAATGTATGGGTAAATCCAACCTGCTCTCCAACCCGAGCATCCATCATAACCGGAAAGTATGGCTACCGCACCGGAGTTAAATGGGCCGGTGATGTACTTCCAACAACCGAAACGATTTTGCACAAATACATCAGCGAGCAAACCAACAATGCCTATGCCACTGCCATTGTTGGAAAATGGCACTTATCTGGTGTAAGTAATACGGTTAATCCAGAAAGCTTCGGCATGGATTACTATGCGGGAATTGCCTCTGGTGCGGTTCCGGATTATTACAATTGGACTCTAAGTGAAGATGGATCTACTTCAAACCAAACCCAGTATGCAACAGAGTTCTTGACAAATCTTGCCATCAATTGGGTTGAAAGTCAGGATAAGCCCTGGTTCCTCTGGCTGGCATACAACGCGCCCCACACCCCTTTTCACGTTCCACCCAGCGAAATGCACTCGCAGGGCGAATTGCCGGCCTATAGTGCTGGTTTAGACGCTGTACCTTATTACATGGCGGCTATTGAGGCAATGGACTATCAGATTGGACGGTTGATAAGCTCTATTCCAGCGAATGAATTAGAAAACACGATCATCCTGTTTATTGGTGATAATGGTACACCTAATCAGGTGGCACAAAAACCGTATTCCAACCAAACCGTTAAAGGCACTATTTTTCAAGGGGGAATTAATACGCCAATGTTTATTTCTGGAAAAGGTGTTACACGAACTGGAACCGATAACAACCTCATTTCCAGCACTGATTTATTTACTACCATTGCAAATTTGGCGGGAGCTCGAGTAACAGAACGTTTTGATAGTAAGAGCTTTGCGACGTTACTTACAACTCCTGACAGTATTAGAAAGTACCAATATTCTGAAATGGACGACGGTACTAGGGATGCTTGGACCATAAGCAATGGAAGCTTTAAATTAATGGTAGATGTAAGTGGAAACGAACAAATGTATAATTTGCTGGAAGACCCTTACGAAGAAAAAGATCTGCTTTTAGGTTCGTTAACGAGTTCCCAAGCAGTTGCAAAAAATGAGTTGGAAAATGAATTGGGAAAGATTCGGCAATAAATACAATTGACAACAAAGAGAGAAATTGCCAGATGAGGGAAGAGAAATTGAAAATCTACCACGAATTAGTTTCTAAATGTCCACGGTTTGAGCACAAGGGCAAGACCATGCCGTATTCCCCTGCCAATGGAATCATGTTTTCTTTGTTAATAAGGCCAATGAAATTGGAATTCGCTTTTCGAAGGAAGTGCACCAAAAATACATGGAAGAATACAATACAACACTCTATAAATCATACAATTCCATCATACATGGCTATATTTTGGTAACAAACGAAATGTTGGCGGATGCTTGAAAAGTAGTTAAATTATTAAATGAAAGTTACG
>JBLHHI010000188.1:0-3292 GCA_047614125.1 Bacteroidia bacterium
CCATTGGTTTAGCCATTGGATTACACCTTCTTAACTTACTAGTAATTCCTGCCGTAGTTTTATATTATTTCTTAAACCGTTATCCGGTAAATACCAAAAACATCATACGAGCCTTGCTGGTAGGGGGTGGAGCCTTAATATTTTTGAATTTCATTTTCATACCCGGCTTACCTAAAATAGGCGCTTACATCGATTTGATGTTTGTAAACTCGCTGGGTTTACCGTTCAACTCTGGACTTTTGTTTACGCTGTTATTGGTTGGATTTGGAGTGTTCTGGGGCATCCGATACAGCATACGTCACAACAAGCCCATTTTAAACTTAGCCTTGCTTTGTTTTGGATTTATAATGATCGGCTACAGCTCGTATACAACGGTTGTTATCCGTTCTCTGGCAAATCCTCCCATTGATATGAACAATCCGGAAGACGCTTACAGCCTTTTGAGCTACATAAATCGGGAACAATATGGGCAAAGAGCCTTGTTTAAAGGACCGTATTACAATGCCCGACCGATTGCCTTAGATGAAGGTGCAATGAATTATCGAAAAGGTGAAGAAAAGTACGAGCCAACCACGGCTAAGTTTTCGTACGAATGGAATGAGAAAGATCAAACCATCCTACCGCGCATGGGTGATTTGTCGGACAAGAAATCAGGATACAGATTGTGGTATAAGGAACGAAAAAAGGGGGAAAATGAAATTGTTACTCCAACGTTCCAAGACAATTTGTCCTTTATGTTTAGCTATCAGTTAAACTGGATGTATTGGCGTTATTTCTTTTGGAATTTTGCAGGCCGACAAAGCGATAATCAAAGCGTGGATGCGAACCCATTTGATGGCAACTGGATGAGCGGCATTCCCATTATAGACGATGCTCGATTGGGAACCCAAAAGGACATACCCATATCATTATCAAATAATTTAGCACGGAACAAGTACTACATGTTGCCCTTTTTGTTGGGCTTACTGGGCTTGTTTTTCCAATATAAACGTCAGCAAAACGACGCATTGGTTATCACCGTACTTTTCATTTTTACGGGCATTATGATTGTTATATACCTTAACCAGCCTCCACTCGAACCACGCGAGCGTGATTATTCGCATGTTGGTTCGTTCCAAACCTTCTGTATTTGGATAGGTTTAGGGGTCTTGCAGCTCTATGCTTGGATGCGTAAAAAGCTTCCCGGTATGGTCGCAGCCGGACTGGCGGTTTTGATTGGATTGGCCGGAGCACCCATTATTATGGCCGACCAGAACTGGGACGATCACGATCGTTCAGATCGATATTTGGGCATTTCGTTTGCCGAAAACTATTTGAATTCGTGTGCACAAAATGCAATTTTGTTCACGAACGGAGATAATGACACGTATCCGCTTTGGTATGCGCAAAACGTGGAAGGAATTCGAACTGATGTACGGATTATTAACTTGAGTTTGCTCAGTACGGAGTGGTATGCACAGGCGCTTACTCGAAAGTATTACAGCAGCGAACCTCTGCCTATGTCTATTATTCCTTCAGAGAGATTAAAAGACGGACAGCGCGAAAGCTTCTCGCACTATGAAGAAAATGGCATCTATAAAAAGGACCAGACGTATTTCTTGAGTGATGTCTTGCAATTTATGACTTCCGATCGGCAGTCTGATAAAGCACGTACACAAGGTGGAGATTGGGAGAATTATCTTCCCACTCGAAAGGTTGCGGTAAAGGTGGATCGAAACGCAGCAATTTCTTCCGGAATGATTGCGGCTTCTGATTCTGCGAGAATTGTTGATATGATGCAGTTTACACTTCCCCGAAGTTTATATAAAGGCAGTTTAGTAATGCTCGACATCATTGCCACCAATGCTGAACGAGGCTGGGAACGACCCATCTATTTTACAACTACTACCAGCGATGATACCTACATGGATCTCGAAAAATATTTCCGTCATGAGGGTTTAACCTATCGTTTGGTTCCCATCCAATCGAACTGGAGCGCAACACGTGGCATGATCGATAACGACTTGATTTATAAGCGGTTGATGACGGAATTTGTTTGGGGGAATATGGATAAGGGCACGATGTTCTTAGACAGTAAGGCGTCTTTGGTTCCAAGAAACTTGCGTGTATTATTTGCCCAAACGGCACGTAATTACCTCAATCCGGCGGTTAACGATAAGGTTAAAGCGAAAGCGATGATCGATAAGTGCCAAGTGGTAATTCCTGAATCGATCCTGCCAATGGAAGCATCGTTGAAAAACTACTTCATCGACCTTTACATCGAAATTGGCGATAATGAAACGGCCACAAAGATGTTGGAAGAAGTGGCTGTTGTGTTGGATGAAGAATCTAAGTACTATCTGTCTATGTTAAAAGATACGGATATAAACATTCGAAGAGCTGCTCAAGTTAAATTAGTGGGCTACGATGGAAAGGGAACCAATGCTATGGTTAAAGATCTATTTGAAGCTTCCGACAGCGCAAAACGTTTGAAGAACGAGAAAATCCAAAAACAAATGGAAGGTATATTAAATCTACTTCAGAACCTGATAACCAGATAGTTATAATGAAAATGTTTAAAGCCCGATGTTTCAACACATCGGGCTTTATTTTTTAGAGAGAGGAGATCAAAATGTACAAAGAGAACCGCAAAAAGCCGAACACGCATGCTGATAAACAGCTTATTTATGGGATTCGCGCCGTTGAAGAAGCCATTGAGTCGAATCAAGAATTTGAACGAATATACCTAGCCAAAGAATCCGGCAGTGCGCTAAAGGGCCTTTCTGATACCATCCGAGCCAATAAATTACCGGTTCACGTGGTACCTACTCCAAAGCTCAACAGGTTGTGTAGAGGAAATCATCAAGGTGTGGTGGCCTTTTTATCGATTATACCCAATGTGGCCATTGGCGAAATTATTACCCGTTGTTTTGAAGAAGGACGAGATCCAAAAATATTGATGCTGGATCGGATTACCGATGTGCGAAATTTTGGAGCACTTAGCCGATCTGCCTTGGCCTTTGGTTTTAATGCCATTGTAGTGCCGCACAAGGGATCTGCCCTCATACACGAAGATGCGGTTAAAGCATCGGCAGGGGCGTTGTTAAAGATGCCATTGGCCAAAGTTGCCAGCCTAGCTAATTGTGTGGATGAAATTAAAAACTATGGTCTTGAAATAATTTGCATTTCCGAAAAGGCAACAGAAAGCATTTCAGGCAAAACTTTGAACAAGCCGTTTTGTGTAATTCTTGGGAATGAAGAAACAGGCATTGATTCGTACATACTTGGACAGGCGGATGCTTCGTATAAGATC
>JBLHHI010000189.1:0-3279 GCA_047614125.1 Bacteroidia bacterium
ACATCTGTTGTAACCGTGGCACCCATCTTCGCCTTGATTGGTGTTATCACCAACCAACTAAGGTATAGAACAGACCATGCATACAAAATCCCTCACTCAGCTGGAGCCAAGTTTACCTGCCGAACCTGTGCGCCGTGCCGTAACATGCGTAGGCAGGCGAGTGCTTTTGTGTTAAACGCAACAAAAACGTTCCTCAACCCAAACCACCGTTTGGTAAAACTTCAACGTATCAAGAAAAGTAATTTCATTAATTTTAAAAGCTCATACAACGAATAAAGAGAAAGTCACCCCTTTAACCTATGACGTCTAAATCTGCCCTTACTATAATTTCTTCACATATCTTGCTCATTTTCTTGGTGTTAGGCATTGGAAAGAGCTATGCGCAAACGAGAGAAACTTCATTGGAAAAGGTTTTCTTAGTACTAGATCGACACCACTTTTTGCCGGCGGAACGGCTGTACTACACCGCCTTTGTGGTGAACCAAAAAAACGAAGCCCAGCTCGGCTTGTACAAGCTCAAGGTGGTGCTCAGCAACGGAAATAAACAAGCCATCGATTCGCAATTCGTACATGTAAACAACGGACATGTTTCGGGCGCTTTTGCACTTCCAAACAAAGGTGGAATGTACACGATCACTGCCTTTACATCCTATCAACTCAACGATTTGCAAAAGCAGTTTTTTACAAAAGAAATTTACATCCAAGATTTTGTTGAGCGCTACTTTTTTATACGCAACGAATTTTTAGATGAAAGCTACCGACCAGGACAACTAATTAAATCGAAGACCATCGTTTTAAGCGCGAGCGGAAAGCCGCTCATGGGTTTGGCCGTTACCATTAAAATGCAAATAAACAATGAAGAAAAAATAAGTAAAAATCTTACAACCAATCACTTAGGTGAAATTGTAACGGAATTTACTTTGCCCGAAAACGCAATCACAAACGCATATCTCGATATACGCACCTCGTTTCAAGGTAAGGTGGAAAGCTTAAGTTCGAAAATACCCATCGAAACACGAGAAGTGTTGGTTGAAGTTTTTACAGAAAACGGCTGTGACGAACTTTTAGCCGGTGTTGAAAACACTATTGTGATTACGGCAAAAGATCAGAATGATCGTCCAAAAAGCTTAACGGGTTTTTTGGTGGATGGAAAAGGCGAACGGGTTTCTTCGTTTACTACGCTACATAAAGGGATGGCCAGTTTGAGGTTTACCCCAAAAAAAGGTGAACGATATTTTTTAGAATATCAACCATCAGCCAACCGCGCTTTTGTACAAATACCGGTACAAGAAGTTGGAAGCAATGGCAGCCAGCTCACCTTTGAGTATAAAGATAAATCGCTTATTATCAAGGCATATGGCAACCTAGAGGGAAAGAGGGTAGTTATAGTTGGAGATGGAAACGTGTACGCCAACAAACAAATTACTGGAAGCAATTCATTCTCACATTCTATGTCGATTACGGAATTGCCAAAAGGCGTTTTGGGCGTTTCGGTATTGGGTGCAAGTGATGAAGTATTTGCGCAACGCCTCTTCATCCACCATAAACCAAGCAACGGCGTACAATTGGTAACCAACGATTCGATTTATGCCCCAACTACCGCCATTGAAGCAATACTCAAACTCCCAAAAGAATATAAAAGTGCTTATTATTCAATGAAAGTAATCAACAATCAATACCTCAATCAGATTAAAGATCGATCGCATTCATTGGTTAGTTGGACGGCCTTAGGTGCCGAATTTCAGACCGAAATAGATGAACCTCAGTTCTACTTTAATCCAAAAGAGACTACCGCAAACCAAGCGTTGCAACTTTGGTTGGTGGCCAATCGCAGAAGCTGGCGTGTTAATCCAACCAATGGTTTGATACGAGCCAAACCAGAGCAATACTATCCTAGAGCCGTTGCCAAATTTGAAGGAAGAATAGCTACGAACTACAATTACAGCAATTATCAAAATGGCGTTAAGGTTCGAATAAAAAACACCTCGTTGGTAACCACTACAAACGAATCCGGCTACTTTGTTTTTAACGACATTCCATCCGAAATTGTTCTATCCAACATTCAGTTAACCATTTCGAAAGGCTTTGAACGAATGACCTACGATGTGCCGCAAAACATCGACTTCATCACAAGCGGTTTTGGCGAAAGCGTTGGCAAAACAGAATACGACCGACTGGGCTTTATTCCTTCGCCTCTCATTAAAACGAGGGAACTACAAAACCAAGCTTCCTTCATTCAAAATAAAGCGAACTTCGGAAAGAACAGCGATGGTGGCCTCTCATTTTTAGGAAATCGCACCGATGCCACTTCATACTCTATTGATGCCATGGACGTTATGCCATCTATGTCGTTTGAATCGCGATCACTAGCATGCGTTGTATTGACGGTTCCGTCCTACCTATGGTATTTTGGCGATGACATTGGCAACTGGAATTACAGCATCCCACAGATATATTACGAAACACCTTTTCATGTTCAAGTAACCTCGCCAACCTATTACAACCATGTTCAGTATGGCTACCCAACCCATCCAAATCTTAACACCTTGTATTGGCATCCGTTTGAAGAATTTTCGAACGCCAAGGAGCATACACTTCCCTTTATGGGCGGATCTGAAACCGGTGGATATACCATTGTTTGTGAAGGCTTTATGGATAATAAGGAACCGTTTACCGCATCCACAACCTTTTTAGTTCAAGACGCCATTAATGCCGAAATAAAAACCCCAGGGCAGGTGGCAATTGGTGATCAACTCGAACTGAAATTGAACCTCGAAAACACTACCAACGTTGATAAAACCGTAAATCTGTATTATCACTTTAATACCGAACGAACCGATATAGAAGTAAAAGTGCCGGCCAAATCCATCACTTCCAAAACCATTAAATACACCGCTCCGCTGCTGGCACAACGCGTGCAGTTTATGATCAACTACACCTTCGATGGACAAGCCAAACGCATCGATCGGTTTTTTGAAGTTACCCCCCGAGGACATGAACGTTCGGAGCATATTTCTGGGACTTCATCGCTGAGTAAGCGCATTGAACTCAACACGATGTTGGGCGGAAATTATGAGCTTGAGGTGCGCGTTGTCGACAACTTTGTTGATTTGCTAACGTCAACTTCCAAACAAATGATTCGTCAGCCTGGGGGTTGTTTTGAGCAAGTTTCTTCATCCAATTATCCAAACATACTTGCTCTCAAAGTTTTAGAAAGCATGGGAAATACTGGAGAGTGGACCACGGAAATTCAGCGGGCTAAAACAGCCCTAACCAGTG
>JBLHHI010000190.1:0-3051 GCA_047614125.1 Bacteroidia bacterium
AAAAGCCAATACCGATGATTTCTATTTTTTAACTTTCGTAGTAGTAGGGTGGACTGATGTTTTTACTCGGTCGGAGTTGTGCGAAATAGTAATAAATAATTTTAACTACTGCATTGAAAACAAGAATGTTGAAATCTATAATTTTGTCATCATGCCAAGCCATATTCATTTAATTGCTCGAAGCTCGCAAGACCAGAATCTGAGTGGTTTTATTCGGGATTTCAAATCGTCTACGGCCAAAAGGATTATTTAAGCCATTGAATCAGAGCACTTTGAAAGTAGAAGAGAATGGTTAATTGAAATGTTTAGGCATTATGCTAAGAAAACGGCTCAAAACAAAAAGTATCAATTTTGGCAAAAAACGAACCATCCTATTGCTTTAATGTCAAATGCGATCATTGAACAAAAGATGGAATACATTATTCAAAACCCGGTAACTGCGGGTATTGTAACCGAACCTCAATACTATCGTTTTAGCAGCAACAATCCGGATTGCGAAGTTAAGTTGTCGAGTTGGGACTAATATTTAAGTTGAGCATGAAGAATTAAAGTCACTCGGCATGAGCCAAGCGACTGTAATTCTTTTTAACCATTTCACGAATGCAAGTAGTCAGTGGTCCGACTGTAATTCTTTTTCCGCCCCACAAATTCTCGCGGGGCTCCAGCCGGGTGAGTGAATGATAACGTAATTATTTGCTTATAAACTTCATCAGCTTTGAATTGTCGTTTTCAGAAACATTCAAGATTTCAGCATTGTAAAAAACGAGTTTATGTTTAGAAGTTGATGCAATATCAACATGGGCAGTGTTTACCAAATATTCACTTCCCATTGAGCAGAATGTCTTGTTTAAAATTACCTCCGCAAACTCCATTAATTCTCGATTGCTGCCAACGCTTTCATTATTTCTGAAATGAATTTCAACACCACCACTGGTTTTTTGGATGTAGGTAATGTCTCGCACATCCGCAAAAATTAAGCCGCCAGAGGTTATGACCGGAATCTTAGTAAACTTGCTTTTGAGCATGCCATCAACCATTTGATACGCCATTTTCATGTTGGTTGGACGGTTTACAATGTTGTTTATTGCCTGTTGGAGTTCATCCACATCCAGGGGTTTGAACAAGCAAGCCATTCCAGAATATTTCAGTGCCTTAATGGAGTATTCATCAAAAGCAGTAACAAAGATGATGTCGAAACTAATCTCATCCAACCGCCTCAAAATCTCGAACGAATCACCTTCTTTCAATGAAATATCCAAGAAAACCAAGTCGGGTTTTTGATCTTGTATTTCACGAACGGCTCCAATAATATCTTCTGCCATAGCAACTACTTCCACCCCTTCACAGAAGTTGTGCAGCAAGGCTTTTATTACTTCCCTGCTCTTCTTTTCATCATCAACTACAACGGCTCTAATCATTATTACGTTCCGATTTTAAGATGAGTGGAATGAGCAAGTCAACTCGGGTTCCAATCGATGCCCCTTCGTTATTAAAAAGGTCAACAATCTGAAAATCAGGCTTCTCACTCATGTCTTGGGTCAACATGTTTAATCGCTCTCCAGTGAGTTTTATCCCTTGCGACTTGTGCTTTTTTGTGCGTTGACTGTTCATAATCCTACTGGCTTCTTGGCCAATACCATCATCTTCGATGATGCATTGCAGCATTTTACCCTTTTTGTTAAAACGAATGGAGAGATTGCGATTCTTTTCCTTAGGTAGCAAGCCGTGTAAAATGGAATTCTCTACATACGGCTGAATGAGCATGCTGGGAATTAGTACATCTTGAACGTCGAGGTTTTCATCGATCAAAATTTCATAGTTTAACTCGTTTTCCATTCGTAGCTTTTCGAGATCTAAGTACGTTGTAAGCCATTCGTTTTCAGCATTCAACGTAATGTAACTCACACTCGAATTTTGTAGAATCATACGCATCAATACCGAAAACTTAGTGAGGTATTTGTACGCCGCCTTTGGCTCGTTGTTTAATACATAGTATTGAATGGAATTTAGACTATTGAAGATAAAATGTGGATTCATCTGACTGCGCAGTGCTTTCAATTCCAAATCTACCATACGGTGTTTATACGATTGCGAAATGGCTCGAGTGCGCAAGAAAATAATGAGTGCAATGAGCAGCAACATGCCAATACCTACTAACGACCTAAACCACCAAGTTTGCCAATACGGCGGAGTTACTGTAACTAAAATGGTTTTTGGAACCAAGCTCCATTCGCCGGTATGATTGGCTGCTCGAACCTTAAAAACATAGCTTCCGGGTGATAAACGAGTATAATACGCTGTACGCCGTTTCCCAGAGTTAATCCAGTTTTCATCATAGCCCTCCAACTGATATTGGTACGTATTTTCGGAGGAGTTTGAATACGTTAAACCCGAAAATTCAAAGCTGATCAAATCTTCATTATACGAAAGCGAAATGCTTTTAATGGAATTAATATCTTCTTCTAAAACCACTTCTTGATCCAGCTTTTTAAAGCCGGTAAAAACAACATCTGGTGGTCTACTTTGTATGTATATGTTTTTGGGTTTGAAGTAGTTAAATCCGTCGTTGCCGCCAAAGTAAAAGGTTCCGTCTCTTGCCTTCCAATACGCTCCTTCATTATATTCTAGGCCCTGCAAATAATGCTTCAAATCGAATCTGCGAAAGGTAGTAGCGTTCAAGTTATACCGGACTAAACCATCGTTCGTGCTCAACCAATAAATGCTGTCGTTTTCAGCCAAAATTCCATATACAACATCGTTGGGCAGTCCATCTTTCGAAGTGATGGCCTTAAACTCGGTTTTGTTGCGATCAAAAATGTTGATTCCACCGCCATACGTTCCAATCATGTACACATCCTTTTTCAACTTTTCAATGCACATTAACGCATTGGCACTTGGCGAGTTGGAGTCTACATCATGCCGCATAATAGTAAACTGCTGGGTTCGTTGATTGTAGATCTGAAGTCCGTATTTAAAGGTTACCAAGAGCAACTCGTCTTTTTCTTCATCCCCTATAATTTGATAAATGGCGTTGTTATTCAAGTACTTGTT